>CALJKZ010000121.1 GCA_937983085.1 uncultured Gemmatimonadales bacterium | reverse complement strand
CGGTCTGGAGCGACCACCGCGGCGTGGGCCGGGAATCCAGAGCGGTCCGAAGCTGCGCCTGGCGGATCCGGCTGTCGAACTCCGTGACGCCGAAGCCGGGGAAGACGAGGCCGGTCCCGAAGCGGGAGACGTTGGCCCGCACGTCGAACGAACCTCCGCCGGACCTGGGCTGGGTCCAACGGGCGCCCACGGCGTCGTTGCCCCAATCCCAGTCCACGCGTAGAGGGAAGTCCGGATCGTCCACCGACGTCAAGGCGAAGACGTCCTCGCCACTGTACGCCGACACCGTGATCCTGCCTCCCGAACGGGTCCACCCCTCGATGACGCCCTGGAGGTCGGTGAGGTGGTAGGGAAACTCGAACGCGGGCTTGAAGAGGACGTCGAAGTACGAACGCCGAGCCGAGACCCGGTACCGGACGTTGGCGTGCCCCAGCGCGTCGGCGAAGCCCTTCGGCAAGGAACCGGCTACCGCCGCGCGACTGGACAGGAGGGAGACTGCCCCTTCCACGCCGAAATCGCCGGATCCAGGATCGGAGTCGATGTCGAGGACCGACGAGACCCGTCCCCCGTGCTCGGCCGGAAAACCACCGGACATGAGTTCCACCCGATCGATCATGTCGGCATTGAAGACCGAGAACAGACCGCCGAGGTGGAAGGGCGAGAAGATGGGAATCCCGTCCAGCAGAATGAGATTCTGGTCCTGGGACCCACCGCGAACGTGGAACGCCGCCGAGAAGTCCGAGGTGGAAACCACGCCCGGCAGGACTTCGATGGCCCGCACGGGATCGGGTTCGGCTACGCCCGGCACCCACCGCACCTGACTGCGGTCCATCTCCCGCACCGTGGGCCCCGGGATCTCTTCGAACCTCCGACGCTGACGGCTCCTCTCCGCCTCCACCGAGATGCCCTCGAGCTGCAGCGCGCTCCGGCGCAGGCGAAGGTCCAGCGTCTGGGTGGTGGCGAATCCGACCTCGAAGTCCTGCACCAACTCGGCGTACCCCAGCGCGCGGACCCGCATTTCGTAGGGCCCCGGAGCGACCTCGGAGATCCGAAAGGACCCCAAGCGATCCGAGTCGGCTCCGTACAGAAGTCGGTCGCCCCGATGAAGCGTCACGGTGGCTCCGAAGACCGCGCTCCCCTCGTCGTCCCGGACCTGCCCCTGGACGGTGGAAGCCTGGCCCTCCACCTCGACGGACGCCACAGCCACCAACGCCACCATCACGGCCCCACGTGCCAACGTGTGGGTCACCCGTTTCCTGCGTATTCGATGGCTGGTCCGAACCACTGTATGTACCCGGATGCCGACAGCGACGGCTTCGGCATCCCCCGGCTTCTGGAGTATCTTCTCGGTGGAGGTCGGGTCCCGGACCGTGTCCGGCCCGTCGACAGCTCACCCTTCCCCGCTTTCATGCGCGCCTTCTACTGCGACGAGTTCGTCCTACCGCTCCCCGAAGGCCACCGTTTTCCCATGGAGAAGTACCGTCTCCTGAGGGAACGCGTTACGACATACGCCGATGTCACCTTGGAAGTGCCCGAGGCCGCTCCCCTGACTGCCCTGGCCCGCGTCCACACGACCGAGTACCTGGAGGGCGTCCTCGAAGGTCGCTTGGAGCGCGACGCCGTCCGGGCCATCGGGTTCCCCTGGTCGCCGGAGCTGGTGGAGCGCTCACGGAGGTCGGTGGGGGGCACACTCGCCGCCGGCCGGGCGGCGCTCGACGACGGCACGTCCGCAAACCTGGCCGGAGGCACGCATCACGCCTTTGCCCATCGAGGGGAGGGCTTCTGTGTCTTCAACGACGTCGCCGTGGCCATCCGCGATCTCCAGGCGGAAGGGTCGGTGAGGCGCGCTGCGGTGGTGGACCTGGACGTCCATCAGGGAAACGGGACGGCTGCCGTCTTCCACGGCGACGACCGCGTTTTCACGCTCTCGGTCCACGGGGCCGACAACTACCCCTTCCGGAAGGAGGCGAGCGATCTCGACCTCGGTCTCGCCGACGGCGCGGACGACGACGAGTTCCTCGAAGCCGTCGAGCTCGGACTCGAACGATCGCTGGCGCAGGGACCCGAGATCGTCTTCTACGTGGCCGGAGCCGACCCCTTCGAGGACGATCGGCTGGGGAGACTCTCGGTGACCAAAGCGGGGCTTCTCGAACGGGACGCGCGGGTGTTCGACGAATGCGCCGCCGCGGGGGTCCCGGTGGCCGTAGTGATGGGTGGTGGGTATGGCCAGACGGTGAGCGATACCGTGGACATCCACGCGGCGACCATTCGCGTGGCGGCTTCATCCCGACGTCCCGAACGCCACCGCGTGCCGTCATGACCCTCTCGCGCGCGCGATCGTCCCAGGCTGCGGGAGCCCACCACCCGGCCGTCGCACGGCTCCTGGAGTGGCCTCGTCTGGAGCTGGCCTCTCTTCCCACCCCGCTCCGGCCTGCGCCCCGTCTGGGAGCAGATCTCGGTGTCGAGCACATGTACCTGAAGATGGACGCCGAGACCGGCTTCGCGCTCGGGGGCAACAAGGTCAGAAAGCTCGAGTACGAGCTGGCCCCCCACCGTCTGGACGGCGTCACTCACCTCATCACGGCCGGCGGTCCACAATCGAACCATTGTCGTGTCACCGCCGCGGCGGCGGCTCGCCTCGGTCTGGGCTGCGTGCTGGTGACCCAGGCGCCCGAGCCCGACGTGCCCACCGGCAACGCACTCCTCCATCGTCTGTTCGGCGCCGAGATCGTCACCGTGGAGGAGCGGGACCAGCGAGCGCCAGGCATGGAAACGGCTGCGGCACGGATCCGCGCCACCGGAGGCCAGCCTCTCGTCGTTCCAATCGGAGCGTCCACCGGGCTCGGATGCCTCGGGTATGCCCGGGCTGCGTGCGAGCTGACCCGACAGCTCGACGAGCTCGCCGACGGATGCCCGAAGACCACCCTGTTCCTCTCCAGTTCGTCGGGAGGAACGCTGGCCGGCCTGGTTCTCGGTCTTGCCCTCCTCGGCCGCGACGACGTGCACCTCGTCGCCGTGAGCGCCGATGCCCCCGCCGACGAGCTTCGGGACACCGCGCTCTCCCTGGCCGCCGAGGGCCTCGACCTGCTCGGGTCCGGCCGACCCCGCGACAGGGGCTCCGGCGCCGGGCCCGTCCCCGAGGACGTCGCCCTCACAGCCATCGACCTCGACGCCATCGACCTCCACGTCGACGACGGACAGGTAGGAGACGGCTACGGAGTTCCTACCCGAGCCTCCACGAGAGCGCTGGAGCGGTTCGCACGCTCCGAGGGCGTGGTGCTGGATCCCACGTACACGGCGAAGGCCGCCGCCGGACTCGTGGCCCACCTCGAGTCCGAGGGGGTGCCCGATAGCACGCGCGTCGTCTTCCTCCACACCGGCGGTGCTCCCGGTCTGCTGGCCTGACTTCGGCGGAGGTCGGCCCCTCCGCCTTCGACGCATCGTCGTCTAGTCGAACCACTCCTGCAGTCGGCCGAGTGCTCCCAGGAGGTCGGGCTCCTCGTCCAGGACCGGCCGCAGGGGATCGGCGCCCAGCCGTTCCATGCGCTCGGGCATGGTGACGATGGTGTGGTCCTCGATGCGCAGGTCGTGGGTGACCTCGTCCCAAAGGAGGGGAGCCGAGACCGGGGCCTTCTCCTTCGGTCGCACGCAGAAGGGAGCGACCAGTAGTCGACCGTGGCCGTTCTGGACGAAGTCCACGTAGACCTTCCCGTCCCGCCGCTCGGGATTCCGGGTGAGGGTGGCGATGTCGGGCCGCTGGCTCACCACCACCTGGCCCAGGAGCTGGCCCAGGGAGCGTGACTGCTCGTAGGTGAGTTTGCGCCCCAGCGGAATGAGCACGTGGATCCCCGACGAGCCGCTGGTCTTGGCGTAGCAGGGAAGCTCGATCTCTTCACACAACTCCCGTATGGCCAGGGCGACGTCCACCACGTCGGTGAAGGGCGCCTCCTTGGGGTCGAGGTCGAGGATGCACCAGTCGGGGGCCGCCAGCGTTTCGATGCGGCTCGACCACACGTGGAGGGGGATGGTGCCCAGATTGGCCACGTACAGCAGCGACTCGACGTCCTCGGCGACGAAGTAGGAGAGTTCGCGCTCCGACCCCTCGCTCCAGACGGTCACCGTGCGGAACCAATCGGGAGCGTAGGGAGGTGCGTCCTTCTGGAAGAACGACTTCCCGTGGATGCCGTCGGGGTACCGCGTCATCACCAGGGGGCGGTCCTGCAGATAGGGGAGCATCCACGGGGCGATGCTGCGGTGGTACTCGATGAGGTCGCCCTTCGTGTAGCCTTCCTCGGGCCAGAACACCTTGTTGAGATTCGAGAAGGCAACGGTCTTCTCCTCGACGATCTCCACCGGCTCGGGCTCGGAGTCTTCGCCCGCCGGGGGCAAGGCGGTGAGGACGCAGTCCTCGGGCAAGAGGTCGTCACGAAGCCGGGAAAGGGAGGGCTGTCGAAGCATCCCCTGATCGGTGACCTCCTTGTACTTCACCTCCGCCACGAGCCCCGGCGTCGCCCAGTGGTGCCCCTTCCCCGAGGGAAGGGTCCCCCGGGTGCACGGCGACTCCTCGATCTCCCGCTCCTGGAGGACGCCGAGGGTGTCATCGAGCTGGGCATCGGTGAAGCCGCTCCCCACGCTCCCCAGGTACACCAGATCGTCCCCGTCGTACTGGCCCACGTGAATGGACCCGAGGCCACCCCGGGCGCCCTTCGCGTCGGTCCACCCCACCACGACGAAGTCGCCGGTGCGGATGGTGCGCACCTTGATCCAACTCTTCGAGCGGCCTCCCCGATACGTGGCGTCGGCGCGCTTGCCGACGATCCCTTCCAGGCGCAGCCGCTCGACATGCTCGTACATGAGCTCGCCCTGCTCCGGGATGTGGTCCACGAAGCGGATGGGCCCCACCGAGGGGAGGACCTCCTGGAGGACGGCCTTCCGCTCCAGGAGGGGAAGGCCACGGAGGTCGTAGCCCTCCACGGCGAGGATGTCGAAGACGTAGAAGAGGGCCGGGAGCTCGAAGCTGGCACGGAGGGCATCGGTCTTGTTGAGGATGCGGCCGCGGCGCTGGAGGCGGGAGAACGACGGCTTGCCCTCGGCGTCGTTGACCACCACCTCCCCGTCGAGCACCAGGCCCTCGTACGGAAGGCCCCTCACGGCTCGGGCGATCTCCGGAAAGGTGGCCGTCAGATCGTGACCCTTCCGGGACCTCAGGAAGGCCTCGCGACCGCTCCGCTCGGCGAGGAGCCGGTATCCGTCGTACTTGATCTCGAAGATCCATCCGTCCCGGGAAAAGGGCCGCTCCTGTGAGGTGGCGAGCATGAGGTCCACGTCCCGGGCTCGTACCGTCGCCTCCCGGGCACCGGATTCGCCGATTCGCTCGGCCAGCGCTTCGGCGTACTCGTCGGCGTGAGGAAACTCGTCGACGGTGAGCCCCGAGTATATGGAATCGTCGGGGTAGTCCTCGGTGGTGGCGTCGGGGTCCAGGTAGGCGTCGCGCTCCTTGATGAAGAGCCACGAGTTGGGCGCCTGGCGGGTCTTCACCAGCGTCCACTTCCCCATGAGCTTGTGGCCCCGGAGCTCGAAGAGGAGCTTGCCCTTCTCCAGACCCTCCACGGGATCCTCGATGGGGATCCAGACTCCCCGGTCCCACACGATCATCGGACCGGCCCCGTACTCGCCTTCGGGGATGACCCCCTCGAACTCCGCGTACTCGAGCGGGTGATCCTCGGTCTGCATGGCGAGGCGCTTGTCGTCCTGGTTCGGTGACGGCCCCTTGGGGATGGCCCACGACAGGAGCACTCCGTCGAGCTCGAGCCGGAGATCCCAGTGGAGGTTCCGGGCCGCGTGCTTCTGGACCACGAAGATGCTCCCACCCGCCAGAACCCGACCCCCGAACGGCTCGGGCGTCCGGGACGCCTTTCGTTTTTCACGATAGGTGGCGAGGCGTTCGTCGCGGGTGGGTGTCATGCCGTCACATCGCCCACCAGGTGGGCCAGAAGAGGATGAAGCGATAGGCGATGGTGGCCAGGACGCTGAAGACCGTCAGGCCGATGGCGCGCGCCAGCGTGGCCACGCGATGGCCCCCGTAGGCCCGCTGGAGGGCGAAGAACAGGTACACTGCGATGAACGCCACCGAGCCCAGTTCGGAGAAGGCCTCGTAGAGGTAGCTCCCGAGAGGATGCCTCAGGACCTCGGAGAGACTCATGCCGACTGCGAGTCCGACCAGAGCGGCAATGGCCCGCAGTAGGGGACTCCAGAAGAAAAGCACGAACGAGCCGATGAAGAGCAGATTCCAGGCATGGAGGTGCGTGGCGAAGACCACGTGCTGCACCAGCGGGACCCCACGTCCCAGATAGACCAGGGCGAGGAAGACCACCATGAGAGGGATGATGAGCCCCACCATCGCCCGCGCGAAGACCTCGCCCCTGGCATTGAACCGGGCGGGATAGACCTCGGACTCCACGGCCAGGGCCGTCTCTCTCGCCATGAGGGAGTCGGAGACGGACGGGTCCCGGCCCTCGGCCCGCGCCTCGTTCAGCACCGCCGCCACTCGCTCGTCGACGCGGGAGAGAATGTCCGAGTTCACCCGCTCCCGCACGTTCGCGGCCTGGCTGTAGACCTGCCGGTCCATGTGGGACGACAGGGGCGTATTGTACCCGCTGTACGCCGTGTACGGCTGCACGACGAAGTAGATCAGGTTGCAGGTGAGGAAGAGTTGGACCGGGCCCACCAGGCCCACCCGGCGACCCGACATGTACCGACGGGTCAACTCGCCGGGTTGCGTGACCAGGAGCCGCAGCGAGCGCCACAGCTTGGAGTCGAGCGCCGCCGCGTCGCGGAGAGCCTCGGCCACGAGGCGGCGTATCGAGAACTCGTCGGGTCCCAGCGCCCGCTCGCCACATTCCGAGCAGTACCGCCCCTGAAGCTCGGCGTCGCAGCTGGCGCATCGTTCGGTCATGGCCTGCAAGGTATCGTGTGCGACACCGCGAGCGACTGCATCGCCCATCCCGCTACTTTTTCCTGCGCGTTCCTGCGCGAGTCGCGCCTCGCCACGACCCTTCCACCCCTGCCTCACCAGCCATGGCCCCCTTCGGTTCCGCGGGATCACCGGACTCCCTCCAAGGCCGAACCTACCAGATCATCTTCGGCCACGAAGAAGGCGCCCCTCAGGTCTTCGACGCCGTACTCATGGTGGCAATCCTCGGGAGCGTCCTGGCCCTCATGCTCGACTCCGTCGCCGGGATCCGGGCGCAGCACGGGGACCTGCTCCTGGCCATCGAGTGGGGATTCACCGTTCTCTTCACCATCGAGTACGGTCTCCGTATCTGGTGCGTGAAGCGAAAGCTGGCGTACGTGCGCTCATTCTTCGGCATCATCGACCTGCTGTCGGTGATTCCCACCTACGTGAGCTTCCTCCTGCCCGGAGGACAGTTCCTCGTCGTCGTCCGGATTCTGCGCATCCTGCGCGTGTTCCGGGTCTTCAAGCTCGTGCGCTTCCTCGGCGAGGCGAACGTCCTGGCCACCGCCCTCCGGAATGCCCGCTACAAGATCTCGGTCTTCCTCGTCACGGTGATCTGCGTGGTCGTGGTGGTCGGCTCCGTCATGTTCGTGGTGGAGGGGCCCCAGTCGGGCTTCACCAGCATTCCCCGCGGGGTCTACTGGGCCATCGTCACGCTCACCACCGTGGGCTACGGGGACATCGCGCCCACCACGTCCTTCGGGCAGGCCCTGGCCGCCTTCGTAATGATCCTCGGGTACGGAATCATCGCCGTCCCCACCGGCATCGTCACCGCCGAGCTGTCACGCATTCCCCCCAACGTGGCCCCCGAGTTGACGCGCACGTGCACCGCGTGCGGCAAGGTGGAGACGGATTCGGACGCCCGGTACTGCCGGTTCTGTGGTGAGGCGTTGCCCTCACCGTAAAAGGCGCCGGGGCGGCGTCAGATCGACGCGCGAACGCCGAGGAGGTCCATGACCCCGAAGGCCTCGAGGGTCATCCAGATCCCGAACAGCACGTACAGGGCCATCATCACGTGTGCCTCACGTCGTGACAGCCGCATGTCACGGAGCATGAAGATGAGCATCACGATGGTCGCCACCACCAGGAAGACCATCATGGGGACGATCTGGGTGAAGTTGATGATGATGGCGCCCGTGATCATGACGCCGGCGGGCACCGCTACCAGGAGGTCGAAGACGTTGCTCCCGAGGACGTTGGAGACGCTCGATTCGGTCCGTCCCAGGACGGAGGCGCGCACCGACACGAAGGTGTCGGGCAGGGACGTCGCCGCGGCCACGATGGTCATCCCCCAGAGGAAGGTGGGCGTCTGGAGCAGGTCCCCCAGGGTGATGGCCACACGGAGGAGCATCTCCACGCCCACGAGGATGAGGCCGATGGTCCCCGCGAGCATGCCCCACTCCCGCATGGCGTTGATGCCCTCCTTACGGGGGTGGTCGGCCCGCTGCCGCTTCACTTCCTCGAACTGGATGTAGACGTAGAGCCCGTAGAGGAGAAGCGGAAAGAGGGCCAGCTTGCGGTCGAACTCGCCGCGGAAGATCTGTCGGTCGCCCACCTCGGCCACCGGGTTCAGGCTGCCGTTGCCCGCGTAGATCACCGACAGGCTCAGGACGAGCATGAGCACGGTGACGGAGACCAGGTAGAACTGGCCCTCCCGGTACACCAGGTCCCGATTCGCCTCCAGCGGCCGCCCTCGGGCGTACACCGAGAAGGCCGGGATGACGAGGATGTTGAAGATGGCCGATCCGATGATGGCCGAGAGGCCCAACTCGAAGTCGCCGTGTACCGGGAACGCCAGAAGCGCGGTGACCAACTCGGGCATGCTGGACGCCACGGCGAGAAGGATGGAGCCCTTCACCGCGTCGGGGATCCCGTAGTGCTCGGCGAGGCGGTGCGTCGACTCCTCGAGACGGGAGCACGCGAACCACAGGAGGGCGGTCCCGACGAGGGTCCCGCCGAGGAGGAGGGCGAAAATCATCGCGCGATGATGAACGGGCCGTGACGGGATGGCAAGTTCAATCGTGACGTCGGCTTAGAGGCGCCGGCATAGCCGGACGGCATCGTTGCACACCGCGTCGGCTGAAACGTATGTTTTCGCACCATGGCTGCTCGCGCGATCGGAACCTCGACCATTGCCTTCGGGCTCGTATCTCTCCCCGTGAAGATCTACTCCACGGGCGAGTCGTCCCGGAAGATATCCTTCAACATGATCTGGAAGGAGCGGGGGGTCCGGGTTCGGCAGCAGTACATCGACCCTACCGACGGCACCGTCGTCCCCAAGGACGAGATCGTGAAGGGGTACGAGTTCGCCAAAGATCAGTACGTGCTCTTCGACAAGGAAGAGCTCGAGGTGGTGCAGGCGCCCAAGTCCGACGAGATCGAGATCGTCAGCTTCGTGCCCGCCGACACGGTGCCGCGGCTCTACTTCAACAAGGCGTACTACCTGGGCCCCGACAAAGGCGGCGCCCGGGCCTACCGTCTCCTCTCCGCGGCCCTTCAGGAGACGGACCGCGTGGCCATCGCCAAGCACGCCACCCGGGGCAAGCAGTACGTGGTGATGATCCGTCCCCACGAAGACGGCCTCCTCATGGAGCAGCTGTACTACGACGAAGAGATCCGCTCCTTCGACGAGGTGCCGCGGGAAGACGGCGAGGTGAACGAGGCCGAGCTCAAGCTGGCCCTCCAGCTCATCGATCAGGCCACCGCCGAGGCCTTCGACCCCACCGCCTTCACGGACGAGGTCCGTGAGGCGACCATGGAGCTCATCCAAAAGAAGATCGACGGGGAGGAGATCACCGCCGCCCCCGCCGAGGAGTCGAAGGGCAAGATCATCGATCTCATGGCCGCCCTGAAAGCCTCCATCGAGGAAGGGGACGGCGCTTCCGAAGGTACCCGCAAGCCCGCCGAGCGGGCTGGAAAGAAGACATCCGGTGCCAAGAAGTCGTCAGGAAAAAAGAAGTCTTCAGGCAAGAAGGCCGCCTCCGGTTGACGGGCGCGCGGCCCTGCACTCCTCCGTCCGTTCACTTTCCGCAGGTGACCGCGACGTGAAGGGCTACACCACGCGCGAAGTCGCCGAGGTGCTGGGCCTTCCCACCTCCCGGATCCTCTCCTGGACCCGGCGGGGCCTCATCTCGCCGGAGCGAGGACAGCACGGATACGTCTTCTCCTTCCAGGACATCGTGCTGTTGCGAACCGCCCGGGAACTCCTCGACGCCGACGTCCCGCCGAAGCGGGTGAGCCAGGCCCTCGCCGCGCTCCGGGACCAACTGCCGGCAGGTCGCCCCCTCAGCGCCGTCACCATTTCGGCCCTTGGAGACAGGGTCCTGGTTCGGGACGATGATGCGGTATGGGAGCCGGATACCGGCCAGCTCAGCATCGACTTCGCCGTCTCCGACGTGGCCGACGCTACGCTCCCCGTGGCCCGACGCGCCCTCCGTGAGGAAGGTCGGGACGACGGAATGTCGGCCGACGACTGGTACGACTCGGGGGTGGATCTGGAAGCGGTTTCCCTGGACGACGCCATCACCGCGTACCGGCACGCCCTCGAGCTGGATGCCACCCATTCCGACGCCCACCTCAACCTGGGTCGCCTACTCCACGAGTCGGGCCGGGTCCGGGAAGCAGAGGAGCACTATCGGCAAGCGGTCACCGCCGACCCCGAGAGTGCGCGAGCCTTCTTCAACCTTGGCGTGGCCCTCGAGGACCAGTCGGCATCGACGGGCGCCGTGGAGGCGTACGAGGCGGCGCTACGCCTCGACCCCGACCTGGCCGTGGCCCACTTCAACCTCTCGCGTCTCCTGGAAGCGGAAGGGCGGCAAACCGATGCCCTTGCCCACCTGGCCGAGTACAAGAAGATCCTCGACCGCGGCGGGCTCGGAGCCTGACCGCCCGAACGGGCGAAGCCGCGCTACTTCGTCCCGCCCGTGAGGCGCTTCACCCACGGCGACACGACGACGGCGAGGACGCCGACACCGCCGGTGATGGTCGCGACGGTCATGAAGAGCGTGCTCGGTGCCATGGTCTCCAGCTGTCCCGCCACCAGGCCGGCGAAGAGGTTGCCCAGGGCCGCGCCCACGAACCACACCCCCATCATCTGACCCACCCGCCGCTGCGGTGAGAGCTTGGTGATGGCGGACAGGCCGATGGGCGAGATGCACAACTCTCCCACGGTGTGGAGGAAGTAGGTGACCACGAGCCAGGCGGGCGAGACCGGATTCTCCGGCGTCGCCTGGGACGCGCCCCACGCCAGCACGAAGAAGCCCCCGGCGAGTCCCAGCAGGCCGAGGCCGGCCTTCATGGGAATCGACGGGTTCACGCTTCGTGACTCGAGCCAGACCCAGACCATTCCGAAGACCGGGGCCAGCAGGATGATGAAGCCGGCGTTCACCGACTGCAGGGTGGAAGCCGGGAGCTCCCAGCCCCCGATCATGCGGTCGGTGAGGTCGCGGGCGAAGAGGTTCAGCGACGTACCGGCCTGCTCGAAGCCCGACCAGAAGACGGCGATGAGCAGGAAGAGCCAGAAGATGACGAACATCTTCTTGTTCTCCTCGGCCGAGTGCCCGCCCAGGGTCCACACGTAGAGGAAGTAGAGGGCGACGATGGTGAGGACGGAGTAGCCGAGCCCCTGGGCGATCTGGGCGATGGTCAGGTCGATGACCCCGCTGTTCACCAGATTGGCGAAGATCGCCACCGCCGCCACGACCCCGAAGAAGCCTCCGAAGAACTTCTTCGACAAGGCCGCGGTCTCCTCGGGGGTCCGGTCGGTCCGGAGGTGCCCGATGTCGCCGAGGTACGGCTGGCCCATCCGATACTGGATGAGGCCCAGGACCATGCCGACGCCGGCGGCGCCGAAGCCCCAGTGCCAGTGATACCCTTCGCCGAGGAAGCCGGTGACCAGGGGCCCGAAGAAGGCGCCGAGGTTGATCCCCATGTAGAACACGGAGAAGCCGGCGTCGCGACGGGCACCGCCCTCGGGATACAGGTCGCCCACGATGGTGGAGACGTTGGGCTTCAGCAGCCCGGTGCCGCAGATGATGAAGAAGAGGCCCAGGAAGAAGGTGGGCGTCCCCGGGATGGCCATGGTGAAGTGGCCCAGGGCGATGATCCAGCCGCCCACCCAGATGGCCTTCCGCTGCCCCCACAGGTTGTCGGCGATCCACCCGCCGGGAAGGGCGGTGATGTAGACGAGCGCCGTGTACATCCCGTAGATGGCACCCGCCGTGGCGACGTCGAAGCCGAGACCCGGGTTCTCGCCGATGGTTGCGGCGGTCATGAAGAGAGTCAGGAGCGCCCGCATCCCGTAGTACGAGAAGCGCTCCCACATCTCGGTGAAGAAGAGCGTCGACAGACCCCGCGGGTGACCCATGAAGGTCTTGCCGCCACCCAGGGCGATGGGATCGAGGGCGGCGGCCCGCGTGGCATCGCCGCCCGGCGCGTCCTGGATGGGTCCCCCCATGGGTCATCGTCCTCCGGTTGAAGTCACGAGAACTCGTGGGAAACACACGGTTCCGCGCCCACGTAATCGGATATATGGAGTGGGAACGCAAGTACGCGTGGCCGATGGACACGCTCGTTCTGCTTCGCTTGATTCAGCGACACCCCAGCGCCCCGAGCCCAGCCCATGAACGAGATCAACGAGCTGGTAGGATACCTACTCGCCAACCCGATCTTCCTGGTCCCCCTGCTCTTCGCAGCGGCGATGATGGTCTTCGCCCTGCTCAAGAAGCTTCTCAAGCTCGCCGCCATCGCGGCCATCGCGACGGGGCTCTACATCCTCCTCGTCGAGTACTTCGGCACCGGGATCTAGGCGCGGGCCCGAGCGCTCCCAGGCGCTTGCCCGACTGCGGGTCGTGAGGCATCCGACGACGCGCGTCCCGACGAGGCGGGCGACTCAGAAGGGCAGTAGCCTCGTGATGTTGAAGCCGAAGCGCAGCTCGTCGGCCTCGAAGGGATGAGGTGACCCGCCCAGGTACTGGGTGGGGTTCGGGCGCGTCTGATTGGTGACGAGGAGCTTGAAGAAGTGGCCACGGGTCTCGAACTCGACGCCGAAGGTCCCGCTGTCATGGGCTTGGTTCACGATGGACTCGGAGATGATCCACTCTCCGAAGAAGCTCACGGCGTCGCTCACGTACGCCTGGGCGTGGAGGCCGAGAGCCAGAGCGTTCTCGGACTCGAGATCCAGGAGCTGAGGGTTGCGCAGGTAGGAGGGAGCCACGCCCACCGCCACCTTCTCGCCCAGCAGAGCGTTGACGAGTAGCTGGGCGTACAGCCGGGTACCGTTGCCCCCCCCGCGCCGCCCCCCGTTGGACGCCTCGTTGACGTCGGTGTTCACGGCCACGCCGCCCGCCAACGCCACCTTCACCACGCCACTCCCGACCGCCGCGGACCCCAGCGCGACCCGGGCATCCAGACCCAGGTTGTCGTCCAGGTTGGTGCGCACCAGCCCGAGCATGAGCCGCTCGCCGGCCTGGTAGGTCAGGCCGAAGCGGATGAAGGCCGATCCGTCGACGCCCCATAGCGCATCGGCCCCCTGGGAAACCGGTGGGAAGAAGCGATGGGAGATCTCGAACAGCCAGTTGCCGGGTCGGAGCATCTCCGCGGTGTGCAGATTGGCCGACTGGGTGGAATGGAAGACCTGTTGAGCCCTCGACGGCGAAGGGAGGCTCAACGTCGCGAGCGCGGCCAGGGTGAAGATCAGCGTTCTCATCTGCGTCGGTCTCCAAATCGTCGTTGTGTGCTCATGACGGTCAGCGAATCAGCACCTCTCCCGGCAACGCCCCCGTGAGGGCCCCGCCGTCCACCACCGCCCTTCCATTCACGAAAACGAACTCGATGCCCTCGTTGTGACCGCCGGGGTCGAGGATCGTGGCGTGATCCTGGACCCGGTCGAAGTCGAAGACCACCAGGTCGGCGGCCTGTCCGGGACGCACGTACCCCCGGTCGGCGAGACCGACGATCTGCGCCGGCAACCCCGTAGACGACCGAACGAAGAAGGGCAGGGTGATGACGCCCTTGTCTCGCACGTACGTCGCGATCTTGTGGGGATACGTGCCGAAGAACCGCGGATGACGGCCCTGCCCCGGGTTCTCCACCACACCGCCGTCAGTGGACGTGGCGGTGTACTCCTGCCGCATGTACCGCTCCACGTCTTCCGCCGAGCCGGCCAGCCCCCGGAATCGAACGCCGGAGCGAAGCTCGTCGGTTCCCATCTCCAGAGCGAAGCGCAGGACCTGGTCCACGGGGGTGAGCCCGTTCTCGCCGGCAACGTCGGCGAGGGTCCGCCCCACCAGGGATTCGTCGTAGGGCGACACGACGATGACGTGACGGTCGGCGCCCCCCTGGAGGTCGAGGATGTACTCGATGTCCGTGAGCAGCTCCTCCCCGTACACCGGGTGCTCCATGTGGGCGCGCAGGTTCGCCTCCCGTTGGGCCATGAGCCCCCGGCGATTCCATTCCGGTGAGTCGAGCCCGCCGCTGCGATCGGTGCCTGGCGGCGCGTAGTACCAGCGGGGAATCACCTCCACCGATCCTCCGCCGAACGTCTCGTACGGGTACTGGTCGAGATACACCTGGACTCCGTCTGCCCGGGCGCGATCGATGGCGGCGACGTCCACCGCCGACTGGCCCCACGTGGTGGGCCCTTTGGCCTTGATGTGCGTCCCAACCACCCGGATGCCCGTCTCCCGACCGATGCGGATGGTCTCGGCCATGCCGTCGGTTGCGGTGAGACGCCACCCCGGAGGCCACGTGGGAGGGGGCGTGTACTCGTCGACGATGCTCGGGGTGAGCCAGAGCGGGAGCGGGGACTGACTCCTCTGATGGGCGTAGTAGAACCCGTCGTACTCGGCGATGACCTCGGCGAGGGCGACGAGCTCCTCGGTGGTGGAGAAGCGACCGGGGCGGTACTCGGGTCCGGCCCCCATCCCCCACGCTCCCTCGTCCATGCCCTGGCGGACGAGGTCCCGCATGCGACGGACCTCGTCGTCGGTGGCTGGGCGCTCGTAGTCGTCACCCATGACGAGACCTCGGACGGTGCCGTGACCCACCATGGGAACGACGTTCACGGCGGTGCCTCCCCGTCGATACCCGGCGATCTCCTCGGACACGGGCCATACAGGATTCCGTCCGTCGGGCCCCACGACGATGGTGGTGATCCCCTGGGCTACCAGGTTGCGGGCCTGCCGCTGCCGAGGCGATCCGTCGTAGAGCGCGTTGTCGGCGTGGGAGTGCATGTCGATGAACCCCGGCGTCACATGGAGACCCCGGGCATCGACCTCGCGGGACGCCGTGGCGCCGGTCAGGTCACCCACGGCCTCGATACGGCCGTCCCGTACCGCCACGTCGGCGACCACCGCCGGGTTGCCGGTGCCGTCGAGGACCCATCCGCCCCGGATGAGGAGGTCGTACGTCTGGGCGGCCGCCGGCGCGGCGAGGAGCAAAGCGAGTCCCAGGAGGAGGGACGCCACCCGGACCCCCGCCGACCCCGACCTCGTGGGCCGAGTCCGCCGGCTGGCCTCTCCGAGTCGCCCTCCTGCGCCCGGCCTCACGACGCCGTCTCCCACGCCTCGAGACGGCGCGCCAAGTCGTCGTGGCCTCCCTCCCGCGCCCATCCGGCGGGAGTCGCGTCGAACTCGGGATCCCGCCGGGTCACGTTCGCCCCCTCCGCCACCAGCCACGCCACCGTCTCCTCGTGACCGTTCACCGCTGCCCAGTGGAGGGCGGTGGCGTCGAAGTAGCCCAGCGCGTCCACCTCCGCGCCCTCGGCACGAAGAAGGCGAGCCACGTCGAGGGCCCCGTTCCGGCACGCGATGTAGAAGGCGTCCGCCACCGCCCGTTCGTTCTGCCCCAGAGCCAGAAAGGCCCGCACGTCGTCCATCCGACCCAAGGCGGCCGCCGACCACAGGTTGAGCGCCGAGCCGCGGGAGAGGAGGAAGTCGGCGGCCCGGCGTGCATTCACGTTGGCTGCCCACTCCAGGGCGGTGTGTCCCCAGCGCGCCTTCACCTCCACGTCGGCTCCCGCCTCGAGGACCGCGTCCACGAGCGCAGGGTCGTCGCTCTGGGCAGCGGCGTGTAGCAGAGGCGTGCCGTCGTCGTTCGTCGCCGACGCCAGCGACGGCTCGGCCGCGAGCAGCCTGGCCAGTCCTTCCGGGTCTCCGCTCCGCACACGATCGAATGCCGCCCCCCGATCTCCGTCCATCGCTTGCCCCCGCTTTCCCACGTTGAACATCTTCCGGGCCCAAGCTGCCGATCCCGACCCGTCCGCGCGAGGCCCTCCCCATGGACATGCTCGATTCCTTCGATCCAGCCACCGGAGAGTCGGTGGGACGGGTCCCCGTCACGCCTGCGACCCGGGTCCAGGCCGTCGTGGACGAGGCCAGGGAGGCCCAGATGGCGTGGGCAGCGCGTTCGTTGGAAGAGCGAGCCGACATCCTGGCCGGAGCGGGCGACCTCTTCGACGCCCGGATCGACGAGCACGCGCGCCTCATGACGCGCGAGATGGGCAAGCCCATGAAGGAGTCGAAGGCCGAGGCCCACCGACTCGGCGGCCGGGGCCTGCGCCGCGAGCTCGACGAGATCGTCGAGGCCCTGCAGCCCGAGGTCCTCGAGGAGGGTGGGGCCCGCTCCACCATTCACCACGATCCCCTGGGCGTGGTGGGCGCCATCACCCCATGGAACTTCCCCATGGCCATGCCCAGCTGGATGGTGCTCCCGGCGCTGGCGGCGGGGAACGCCGTGGTCTTCAAGCCGTCAGAGGAGACGCCCCTCTGCGGTCAGGCGTATGCCGACGTCCTGAATCAGGTCCTACCGGACGGCGTCCTGCGGGTGGTGCACGGCGCCGACGAACAGGGCAAGGCGCTGGTGGCCTCGAACGTGGACATGATCGCCTTCACCGGCTCGCGCGAGGTGGGCAAGGAGATCATGCGTCAGGCCAGCGGCACCCTGAAGCGGGTGGTCCTGGAGTTGGGCGGGAAGGACCCCATGATCGTTCTCGACGACGCCGACCTGGACAAGGCGGCCCGGTTCGCGGCCACCAACTCCTTCCGCAACTGCGGGCAGGTGTGCGTCGCCACCGAGCGCATCTTCGTGCTGGAGAGTGTCGCCGACGCCTTCGAGGCGGCCCTCGTCGAGCTGGCGTCGGCCATGACGGTCGGCAACGGGATGGAGGGCGCCGACGTGGGGCCCATGGTCAGTCGGCGCCAGCGGGACCACGTGGTGGCTCAGATCCAGTCGGCGGTCGGCGCCGGCGCCACCGTCCTGGCCGGCGGGAACGGCCACCGCGACAACTTCGTGACGCCCACCGTCCTGGGCGGCGTCACGGACGACATGGAGATCGGGACCGTGGAGACCTTCGGTCCCGTGGCGTGCGTCACGCGCGTCGCCTCGGTGGACGAGGCCGTGACCCGGGCCAACGATACGCCCTTCGGCCTCGGCGCCGTGGTCTTCGGTGGTGACGAGGAACGAGCGGCCGAGGTCGGTCGCCGTCTCACCGCGGGCATGGTGGGCATCAACCGCTCCGTCGGCGGGGTGCCCGGAACGCCCTGGGTCGGCGCGAGAGAAAGCGGCTTCGGTTTCCACAAGTCCAAGGACGGACATCGGCAGTTCACCCAGACCCGCGTCCTCACGAGGTCCGCATGAATGCCCGCCTACTCGTCACGGCGTCCCTGCTCATGATCGGCTGCCAGACCGAGCGCCCTCCCTCCCTCGTCCCCCAGCCCGTGTCCATGGAAGCGGGGAGTGGTTCCTTCACCCTTTCCGCCGACTCGCGCATCGTAGCGGGCTCGCCCGAGGACCCGGCCCTCCGCGAGCTGGCCGAGGTGTGGGCCGCCCCCTTCGGCGCGGGACGCGGTCTCCCGCTGGCGGTGGGACCGGACGGCGACATCACGCTGTCCGTGGATGCGGACGTCAGCGGCGTGGGCGCCGAGGGGTACCGCCTCGACGTCACCCCCGAAGGCATCTCGGTGACCGGAACGGACCACGCGGGCGTCTTCTATGGCCTGCAGACCCTGAGCCAGCTCATGCCGCCCGACGCCGAGACGGGGGCCGTCGACGGGGGCGTCGAGATACCGGCGGTGACCATCGTCGACGAGCCGCGCTTCGGATACCGCGGCATGCACCTCGACGTGGCCCGACACTTCTTCGAGCCCGACTTCGTCAAGCGCTACATCGACCTCCTGGCCCGGTACAAGATCAACCGCTTCCACTGGCATCTCACCGAGGACCAGGGGTGGCGCATCGAGATCGACGCGTATCCGCGCCTCACCGAGGTGGCGGCCTGGCGCGACGAGACGCAGATCGGCCACGGCAGTGAGCCCTTCAATGGCGACGGTCAGAGGTACGGTGGCTTCTACACGAAGGATGAAGTCCGGGACATCGTGGCGTATGCCGAGGCCCGCTTCGTCACCATCGTGCCGGAGATCGAGATGCCGGGACATGCGACGGCGGCCATCGCGGCGTATCCCGAGCTCTCCTGTCATGGAGGGCCCGTGGAGGTCGCGAAGACCTGGGGCGTCTTCGAGGACATCTTTTGCCCCACCGAGGCAACGTTCGAGTTTCTCGAGACCGTCCTCGCCGAGGTCGTGGAGCTCTTCCCCGGCGAGTACGTCCACATCGGGGGAGACGAGGCGCCGAAGACGCAGTGGGAGGAAAGCGAGTTCGTCCAGAACCTCATGGTCCAGGAGGGGCTGCGTGAAGTGGAGCAGGTCCAGGGCTACTTCATCCAACGAATCGAGCGGTTCCTCAACGCCCAGGGCAAACGTCTCATCGGCTGGGACGAGATCCTGGAGGGAGGCCTGGCACCCAACGCCACCGTCATGTCGTGGCGCGGCACCCTGGGCGGCATCGAGGCGTCGCGAATGGGCCACGACGTCGTCATGACGCCCTACAGCCACCTCTACTTCGACTACTACCAGTCGGAGGACCGTGAAAACGAGCCCTTCGCCATCGGGGGCTTCCTGCCTCTCGACACGGTCTACAGCTACGAGCCCATCCCCGGTCCCCTGCGCGAACGCGACGCCGAACGGATCATCGGGGCCCAGGCCAACGTCTGGACGGAGTACATGAAGACCACGGACCACGTCGAGTACATGCTCCTTCCAAGGATGCTGGCGCTCGCCGAGGTGGTGTGGACCCCCCGGGAGCAGAAGGACTACGCCGACTTCCTGAACCGGCTCGAGTGGCACCTGGCGCGTTTCGACGCCCTGGGCGTGAACTACCGGCCGCTGGACGAGGGTGACGGCTCAGGAGCTTCCGGGGGACCATGACGGAGGGCACCCCTGCCCACTACCTCCTCGGGCACGACGCCCGGGAGCTCCGAAGGCTCGACCTGCAGGGGGCCCTCTACCGTGACGTCACCCTTCGAGCACTCCACGATGCAGGGGTTCGGGACGGGATGCGCGTCCTCGACATCGGGTGCGGATCGGGCGACGTATCCTGCCTGGTGGCCGAGGTCGTCGGTCCCACTGGACGCGTGCTGGGCGTCGACCGCGGCGAGAAGGCGGTAGGCCGCGCCCGGGAGCGTGCCGCCGCGGAGAGGCTGTCGAACGTCGATTTCCGAGTCTCCGAGATCGGCGACCTCGCCCAGAGGAGGGACGAAGGGTCCTTCGACGCCCTCGTGGGCCGCTTCGTGCTCATGCACCAGGCGGATCCCGCCGACGTCCTCGCGGCGGCTGCGCGGCACGTGAAGCCGGGGGGTGTCGTGGTCATGATCGAGTCGTGGATGGACCTGGCCCGGGCCCGCCACTCCGAGCCCCACTCGACGCTCTACGACCGAATCGTCCACTTCAAGTGCGAGGTGGTGCGGAGCGCGGGGGCGGACGTCGATGCCGGCGGCCGCCTGCGCCATCACTTCCAGCGCGCCGGCCTACCCGCGCCCGTCTGTCGTCTCGATGCGCGCGTCGAGGGCGGTCCGGACAGCGCCTACTACGAGTACGTCGAGGAAAGCGTGCGGAGCATGCTTCCCGAGGCGCGCCGAGCAGGGATCGCTGGATTCGAGACCGAAGAAGAGGTCTCCCACGTCGCCACGCGCCTCCGGGACGAGATGGTCCGCAGCGGCGGGGTGCTGGTGGTGTGGCCCGTCGTGTACGCCTTCAGTAGGGTGCCGGGCTAGCCTCACCGGGCGCGTACTCCACGACGATCCGTCGACCGAAATGGTCGGAGCCGTAGTCGTCTTCGAGTCGGCTGTACTCGCGGACGGAGACGTTCTCGAACGGCCCCCGCCGGAAGAAGAAGTGGTCGACGGGCAGCCTCAACGGTTGCCAGGTCGCTCTTCCATCCCACTCCGGCGACTCGGGAAACGCCCTCCTCATCCGCTTGAGCGCCGTCTCCCGCGCCGACCAGCTGTTGAAGTCGCCGCCGACGAGGGTCACGGCGTTCAGCGGGCCGTCGTCCTCGGCCTTCCGCAACCCGTCGATCAGTCCGTCGGCCTGCCGGGCTCGCGTCTGGTTGCCGCTCATCAACGTCCGGGTGAGGGTGGACGCCACGTCGAGATGAGCGCTCACGATCCTCACCCGCTCCCCGCCCGGCGCGGTCACGGTGGCGGCTACCGCCACCTTTCTGCCCGCCTCGAAGGGGAGGTCCAAAGCGATGGGCGCCGTGAGCCTGACCGAGGAGAGCAGCGCGTTGCCTTTGTCCTCTCGCGGCCGGTCGCCGCTGTCAGGCCCGTTCCGCGCCGACGGCACGTACAGCAGAGCCAAGCCGCATCGCTCCGCCACCTCCACGATGTCCGCCCCTCCGTCCGGTCCCCGATCCGGGTCGACGGTCCATGGCACGTCCCGCCCTCCTTCAATGACCGGAAGGTCATCGGACCGGCGCCACGCCTCCTGGACCAGAAGGACGAACGGTTCGGGGCCCGACGCTACGGCCGACGGACGGTCCGTGCAGTCCAGGCCGGTCTCGGCCCGCAGGAAGGCCATCACGTCCCCACCGCCCACCTGGACGTTCCAGGTGAACGCCTCCAGGTCGCGCCCCTGGGTCCAACGAGGCAGACCCGGAGCCGGGTCGGGCGTGAAGACGGGCTCACCCACCGTCGCGCACCAGCGTGAAGACAAATCCACGTCCCGCTCCTGCGCGGCGCGGTACCAGCGCAACCGGGTGGTGTCGGGCGGAGCGGAAACCGAGGGCGGTCGGGCCTCGACGGGGCAGGACGCGGTGGTGGGTACCGCGCGCTCCATGGTCGGATTGAAGCCACACGCCGCGACGGCACCGGCGAGTCCGAGCAGTGCCAGGGTCGATCGAAGTGCGGACGGCATCAGAAGCGGAGCGTGAAGAGGGGGAAGGTGGGCGGCGGTCGATCGGACTTGGCCGATGCGGCCCCGTCCGCCCAATCCACCATGCCTCCCACGGCGAGCCCGAGGAGAGCGATCATGGCCATGTCCGCGACGGTGGCGTCGGGCACCAACCACCAGGCGAGCGCCCCCGTCACCGCCCCGGCTCCCACCCCGATGGCCGATCCCACGGGCGCGGCCCCGATGGCGCCACCCACCAACGCCGCAGTGCCGACGTCCGTCCAGTCGTACTGCCGCACGGCCCTCCGGAGGCCGACACCGACCACGGCCCCCGCCACCAGCCCGATTCCGGCGTTCTCCACGCGGATGTCCAGAGCATTGGTGTTCTGTGCGCCGATGAGTCCCCCCATGACCATGCCCATGGCCGCCCCCGTCCCCACCCCCGAAGCCACACATCGGTCGCCGGTGAGCGTCCGATTGCACGGCATCATCGTCCCCATGACGCCCATGACGCTGCCCGAGAAGAGGCCCAGACTCGCACCCGCCACGGTGGTCCACGTGTCGCCTTCGTAGGTCTGCGCACCGCCCGGTGTAGGCGCAGCGAAGAGCACGGCAACGCCGAGCGCCACCACCCATCTGGGCACGCTCGTCACGGCTCCTCCACCGGCACCGCCGCCCCTGAGCGCCTTCGTCACGGGCCCTCCACGGGGACCGCCGCTACGGGGCATATCGCCGCAGCGATGACCTCCTCGGTGACGGTGCCCTCGCTTCGCCCGAGTCGCGTGCGGCTCCAGTTCGTCGACATGTAGACCGCGTCGGCGGGCAGTTCGTCGGCGACCTGGATGATCTCCTCCGCGGGGTCGCCGGACCGGCGAACGACATTCCACCGGCAGAACGGCAGATCGGGGACGTCCATGGCCATGGCCTCCTCCTCGTCGTCGCTCACGTGGAGAAGAGTGATCTCCCAGTCGGGATCCTCGAGAAGGGCCGCCACCGACACCGCACGGATCATGGCCGGCCTCGGATCGGTCTTGGCGTCGACGGGCACGAGGATCCGTCGAAGATCCACCGACCCGGTCTGGGCGTCCACGAAATAGCGGCCTCCTTCCGGCACGAAGAGCGTGAAGATACGCGATTCCCGGGCCAGCCGTTCGGCCCGGGAGGCCCGGAGGAGTCGGGTCAGCCCCCCACGGTCGGCCGTGGCCAGGACGATCATGTCCACCGCGTGGCGGCCGATGTACTCGAGGCACGCAGCCACCGGATCGCGAATGTCGACCTCGATCTTACTGACACTCACGCGCTTCGCGCGACTCTCGAGATCCTCCAACGTGCCCGCCGATCGCCAGTCGGAGAGCTTCCCACGTACCGACGGAAAGCCCGGCCAGTTGTCCGTGGCCCTCCGGCCGATCGCGTGCAGGAGAGTGAATTGGGCGCTCTCGCGGACGGCGATGGCCAGGGCGTGATGGAAGGCGCGCTCCGACGCCTCCGACAGGTCGGTGGGGTGGAGCACGAAGTCCACCGAGCGGTGTCGGTCCGGGTCATAGAGAAGGGACACGGGTGGGAGCTGCCGCGGAGTCGCGCCCGTAGAGGTCGGGGCGTCAGGAGTGAGGGGACACTCCAATGTGGTTGTCCCGAGGGTGGAGGGGCCAGATCCGCGGCCACGTTCGTCGGAGCGCCTCACCGCCTGCGCTGGAGCGGCCGAAGGCCCGCAGCGGAACCCTCGAAGGCCTGCGCCGGAACGCTCGAGGGCCTGTGCTGAAACTCTCGACCGCCCCTTCCGTAGGGGCGACCGTTGTTGACCTCAGTAAGTGAGGTCAAGCGGCCGATGCCCACCGAGGGGCCCCGCGCCCTGACCGGACATGCCCTGCGAAGCCGGGAAGAACGACATGACACGACAAAGCCGGGGACTCCTCCCGGGAACCGTAGACCTGGTGATTCTCCAGACGTTGACCTCGGGCCCTCTCCATGGCTTCGCGGTGTCGAGGTCCATCAGGAATCGCTCCGACGGTGAGCTCGAGCTCCAGGACTCGGCCCTCTATCAGGCGCTGCACCGCATGGAGAAGTCGGGCTGGATCGAGGCCGAGTGGGGCGTATCGGACAAGGGCCGCCGGGCCAAGTACTACCGCCTGACTCCCGAGGGCCGGCGCCAACTGAAGCGTGAGGTGGGCTTCTGGCAGCGCTACGCGGCGGCCGTCTTCAAGGTCCTCGAGCCCATGCCGGACGAGGTCTGAGGGTCGCGTGGCCGACTTCAAGCGCGCCTTTCGGCTGGACCGTGCGTCCCGGGAGGACGTCCGATCCGCCGTCGACGACGAGCTCCGACACCACCTGGAGTCGGAGGTGGAGGAACTGCTGGCGCAGGGGTGGACCGAAGCACACGCCTGGGCCGAGGCGCGCCGGCGGTTCGGGGACGTGGAGGGGACCCGCGCCTACTGCGAGCGCATGCAGACCGAACGTGGACGAAGGGAACGACGACAGGAGATGATGTCGATGGACGAGTTGGGACAGGACCTGAGACATGCGTTCCGCGCCATTCGGCGCGCGCCGGGATACGCAGGACTGGTGGTGCTTACGCTGGCATTCGGCATCGCCGCCAACACGACCATCTTCAGCGTGATGAACCCGTACCTCTTCCGACCTCTCCCCTTCGGCGAGGCGGAGGAGCTGGTCCAGGTGAATCAGGTCGACCCTGTCCTCGGCTTCGACATGGCCCGCTTCTCCTTTCCGCAGTACGTCGACTGGAGAGCCCGGACCCGGGCCTTCGACGACCTGGCCGCCTACAACTACGGCTCCACCAACGTCACCGGCGTCGAAGCTCCCGAGCAGATGACGTACGGGCGCCTCACCGAGAACATGTTCGACGTGCTGGACGTGCAGCCGGCGTACGGTCGCACCTTCCTGGCCGGAGACGGCGCTCCCGGAGCAGAACCGGTGGTGGTCCTCGACCACGGCCTCTGGGAGCGTCGCTACCAGGCGGACCCCGCGCTCATCGGTCGGCCCATCACCCTCGACGGGGTGCAGCACACCGTGGTGGGCGTGATGCCACCGAGCTTCAACTTCCCCTACGGCGAGGTGAAGATCTGGGTGCCCCTGCAGGCGTCCGCCACCGACGACCGGGACCGTGAGGCGTACCTCATCATTGGGCGGTTGGCGGACGGGTGGACCCTCGACGAGGCCCGTGACGAACTGACGGGAATCCAGGCGGAGCTGTCGCGGCAGTATCCGGACGTCGACGGGAGAATGGCCGGCGTGACCATCAAGCCCATTCGGGAGGCCCTGAACTTCGCATGGGACATCGTGACCGTCCTCTTCGTCGTGCTTCTCGCTGCGGTGGGCTTCGTACTCCTCATCGCATGCGCCAACGTGGCCAGCCTGACGATGGCCAGAGCCAGCGGACGGGTGCGCGAGGTCTCGGTACGATCGGCCCTGGGGGCCGCGCGGGGCCGCCTCGTCCGGCAACTGGTCACGGAAAGCGTGGTGCTGGCGCTTTTGGGCGGGGCCCTGGGCGTGGGCATGGCGTTCGTCCTCACCGCCCTCATCGATCCGGTGGTTCCCGAAGGCCTCTTCAAGATCGGCGGGGTCAAGGTGGACGGTCTGGTCCTGGGCTTCTCGATGGTCGTGACCCTGGCCACGCCCATCGTGTTCGGACTCCTGCCCGCGCTCAGCGCATCGAAGGTCGACCTCGTCACCGGGCTGAAGGAGGGATCGAAGAGCTCGGGCGGCCTGGGGACGTCGCGGGGGAGACGGGTGCTGGTCGCAGGGCAGGTGGCGTTGGCGGTGGTGCTCCTCACCGGTGCCGGCCTTACGCTCCGTAGCTTCCTTTCCGTCCAGGCCCTCGACCTGGGCTTCGATCCCGACCGCGTCGTCGCCGTGGAGTTGACGCTGCCCAGCCAGGAGTATCCCACGGGGGAGGAGCGTCGCGCCTTCCTCAGCGAGACGGTGGAGATCATCGGCGGGCTGCCCGGTGTCGAAGCCGCGTCGACGGTCCAGTGGCTTCCCCAGAACCACGAGACCGTCCCCGTGCAGACGGTTCCCTCGAGTCTCGCCGGCACCCCGGGCGAAGAATGGCCTCTCGCCACCTTCAACCGCGTGCACCCAGGCTACTTCGAGGCAATGTCCATCGACCTCGTAGCGGGCCGGGACTTTACCACAGCCGACGGCATCGACTCCGAGCCCGTCACCGTCGTGAACCGACGGTTCGCCGATCGCTTCTGGCCAGCGGGTGACGCCGTGGGCCAGACGATTCTGACGGGGGACCCGGCGGACCCGTCCACGGTCACGGTAGTGGGCGTGGTGGAGGACATCTTCCATGCCAACCTCGACCCCGACGACGTCAGACCCCAGATGTATCGGCCGGCGCTTCAAGGGGCGGCCGGACGCTTCTTCGTGGTCGCGCGCAGCCAGGGTGATCCGGCGTCCCTGGCGCCCTCCATCCGGTCCACCCTCTCGGAGCGGGTCCCCGACCTGCCGCTCATCATCCGACCCATGGACGAGGTCGTCGCCGAGAACGACGTGCAGTGGCGGCTGTCGTCGTTCTTCCTGTCCATCTTCGGCAGCGGCGCCATCCTCCTGGCGACCCTGGGTATCTACGGCCTCATCTCCTACTCGGTGGCGCAGCGCGAGCGGGAGATGGCCGTCCGCATCGCCATGGGCGCCTCCGCAGCCGACATTCGCCGGCGGGTGGTGGGCGACGGGATCAAGCTCACGCTCATCGGGCTGGCCGTCGGGTTGGCCGCGGCCATCGGCCTGGGTCAACTCATGTCGGCGGTGCTCTTCGGAGTGGATCCCGCCGACCCCGTGACCCTGGCCATGGTTCTCGCCCTCTTCCTCGCCGTGGCCGCCATCGCGTCGTTCGTGCCGGCCGCGCGTGCGTCCCGGACCAGTCCCATCGCGGTGCTCCGCGCCGAGTAGCGCTCCACCGCTCGGCTCGACTCCGCTTGACACACCCTCGGGCGGCGGAGAGGGTTCGGCAATGAAGCTCCTCGACGACGTCCTGAACGGGCGAATGACCTTTTGGAGCCGTCCATGACCCACGACGAGTACGTCGGACTCGACGCCACCGGCCTCGCCGAGCTCGTGGCGAGCGGCGACGTGACCGCTTCCGAGCTCCTCGAGATCGCCTTGGCGCGTCTGGACGCCCTGAATCCGGCGCTCAATGCGGTCGTGCATCGGATGGAGGACGACGCCCGACGGGCGGCACAACAACCAGCCGACGGGCCGTTCCGTGGCGTTCCGTTCCTCGCCAAGGACCTCACCACGATGTACGCCGGGCATCCGACGTCGTCGGGAAGCCGTTTCCTGAAGGACCATGTGGTGACCTGGGATTCGGAGATGGCCGTCCGCGTGAAGGCCGCTGGACTCGTCGTCGCAGGCAAGACCAACACTCCGGAGTGGGGCCTTCTCCCCGTGACGGAATCCGAGCTCTGGGGACCCTGCCGGAATCCGTGGGGCACGTCCAGGACACCCGGGGGGTCCAGCGGGGGTGCCGGGGCCTCGGTGTCCGCCGGCATCGTTCCCATGGCCGGAGGTGGAGACGGCGGCGGATCCATACGGATTCCCGCGTCGTGCTGTGGGATCTTCGGGCTGAAGCCCACCAGCGGCCGAACGCCTTCCGGCCCCCGGCGCGGCCGTCTATGGCGTGGCGCCGCCGTCGAGCACGTCCTCACCCGCAGCGTCCGCGACAGTGCCACCATGCTGGACGCCACGCAGGGGCCGGACACCGGAGCGCCCATCCACCTGCCCCCTCCGGCACGAGCCTACCGGGACGAGGTGGGCGCCCCGCCGGGCCGGCTTCGTATCGCCTGGAGCACCGAGCCCCATGTACCCACCGACGTCCACCCCGACTGCGTCGCCGCCGTCCACGACGCCGCCCGACTCCTCGAGGAGCTCGGCCACGAGGTCGTGGAAGATCGGGTCCCCATCGACGGACCCGCGTTCGCGCGCACCTTCGTGACCCTGGTCGCCGGCGAGCTCGGCGCCGACGTGGAAGAGGCCGCCGCAGCCGTGGGCCGCCAACCTCGCCGCTCCGACCTCGAGCCCGCCACGTGGGCTCTCGCCCTTCTCTCCCATGCCGTCTCCGCCCGGGAGTTCGCCGCAGCTCTGCGCTGGATCGAGGTCATGGGCCGCGACGTCGGACGGTTCTTCGAGTCCTACGACGTACTCCTCACACCGACCTTGTCCTCCCCACCCGTCGCCATCGGCGCCATCGCCCCCACCCGCGCCCAGACGGTCCAACTGAAGGTCCTGGGCACGATGGGCTCGGGCCGGGTCGTGAAAGCCGCCGGACTCATCGAGGAGTCGGCCGAGACCGCCCTCGACTTCATCCCGTGGACGCCCATCTACAACGTCACGGGCCAACCGGCGATGTCGGTGCCCCTGTTCTGGAATGACGACAGGCTTCCGGTGGGCGTGCACCTCGTAGGCCGCTTTGCCCGGGAAGACGTGCTCTTCCGCCTCGCCGGCCAGCTCGAGGAGGCGCGCCCATGGCTCCACCGACTCCCGGAGATGGCCCGGCAACCGATCTGACGCGGAAGCGGCGGCCCACTCTCGGCAGACGCTACGCCTGATCCCCCGCCCGCTCGAGTACGACCGTCTGCGTCGGGTAGGCGAACTCGATTCCGCGCTCGTCGAACGCGGCATGCAGCATGAGGTACACGTCCTGCTTGATGTCCATGTGGAGCTCGTAGTCGGGGCTGAGCACGTGGTACACGGTCTCGAACTCGATGGCCGAGTCGCCGTAGTTGGAGAGGTGCGAGCGGTTGATCCGCACATCGTCCCCTCCGCGGCTCTCGACCAACTCCCGAAGGAGTGCCGGCAGTCGTTCCAGCTGGTCCCGAGGCGTTCGATACGTCACGCCGACCTTGAGGAGAACCCGCCGCTCGTACATGCGTCCGTAGTTTCGCAGCCGGCTGTCCAGCAGGTCGGTGTTGGAGAAGACGACCTGCTCGCCCGAGAGGCTCCGGAGGCGGGTGGTCTTCAACCCGATGGACTCCACCGTGCCCTGGAAGTCGCCCACGGTCACGAAGTCGCCGAGCACGAAGCGCTTGTCCAGAGCGATGGAGATGGAGGCGTAGAGGTCGCCGAGGATGTTCTGGGCAGCCAGAGCGACGGCGATCCCGCCGATACCCAGCCCCGCGATGAGGGCCGTGACGTCCACGCCGAGATTCTCGAGGGCGAGGAGCGTGACCATGGACCACAGGACCAGGCGGAGGAAGATCCCGATGACGTTGAGCGTCATCACCTGAGCTGGGTCGTCTTCGAGCGTGGCCCTGGTTCGGGCCTCGATCCACGTCGTCAGTCCGGCGCTCGTCCATAGACCGGCCTGGAGGAGGAGGGCGATGATGGCCACGCTCTCCAGGACGTCGCCGGCGACGTCGGGCACCACCAGAACACGGCTTCCGAGGTAGAGGGATACCAGGAAGAGGAGGGCGCCCCGCGTGGCTGCGAGACTGCTCGCCACCACATCGTCCCAGTAGCCCCGCGTGGTATCGGCGAAGGACCGGAGTCGCTTCGCCGACCACCCGGCCAGAAAGCGCAGGGCGACGAACGAGGCGATGGTCACGGTGGCTGCAATGAGCCACGCCTGGGTGTCGTTCCCGAGGAAGGAGGTCGTCAGAAAGTCCATGGGTCCACTCGATGGGGGGTCAGTCGCCCAGAATGTCGCGTACGAAGGACGCGATGACATCGTGGAGTTCTTGGTTGGTCTCCGGCGACAGAACATCGCCCGCCAGAACGTGGCTCGCCGGGTCACCCGTCTCGGCGACGACGTGGACACGTAGGAGGTCCCCGGGCAGGGACGCCAGGACCCGCTCCGTCTCCTGGGCGTCCACGACCCGGTCCTCCGGCGCGTACACGAGCAGCGTGGGGACGCCCCACCCTTCGAGGCTCATGGTCCGTACGTGCTCCACCAGAGCCATCATGGGTAAGAGGGACGACGTGGGGTAGCAGGTGGTCCAGTGTCGCTCCTGGGCGTCATTCTCCGGCTCGAAGCAGCGTTCGGGACCCACGAGGAGGCGGGCGAGGGTACCTCCCCAGGGATAGAGCAGCACCCGTGAGGACCGATCCTTCGGTTGGAAGTTCGGAGACACCAGCACCAGCGCGTCGATGCGCCCGTGGGACTCCGGGCGCATGGCGGCCCACGAGGCGAGCGTGCCTCCGGTCGACGTCCCGATGACCACGACGCGCTCCCCGATGGCCGCCCCCACCGCCACCGCCTCCGCGGTGTCGTCGAGCCAGTCCGCGGCCGTAGCCGCCTCCATCGCTGCGCCGTCGCGTCCATGGCCCGTGAGCCGCGTGAAGTAGACGTTGGCGCCGAGAGAGGCCCCCAGGAGAGACACCACGGGTTCGATCTCGTGGCGGTCGGCGGAGAACCCGTGAAGGTAGACCAGCGACGCGGGGGTCCGAGCCGGAGTCTCGTCGTCGGCCCAGACGATGCCCTTGGCGTCCCCTGGGCGGAGATCGGGTACGGCGGCCTCGGTCGCCGTCAGATACTCGTCCAGCGCGGCAGGCGAGAGCTCCGGCCCGGAGGCGGGGAGCCGCGGCTCCATCCAGCGATCGTCCACGTCGGGGCGCGGTCCGGCGACGAAGACCACGGCCAGGAGGAGAAGGGTGGCAGCGACGGGCGTGAGCCCGCGACGGGAGCCCCCGCTCCGCTCAGCGTCCGGGCTCACCCTCCTCCTCCGACACGACCCTCTTCGTGGTCAGCTCCAGCCCCAGCGTCTCGCCCTTCAGGATGGCCGGGACGCCCTCGTCCATCCACACCGGCATGGGCTGGTCCATGAGGTAGTGATCGAAGAACTGCTGCATGCGGATGGCCCAATCCCTCTGGTTGTGTTCCTGTCGGAGGCCATGGGCCTCACCGTTGTAGTTGAGCATCCAGACCGGTTTACCCAGTCGGCGCATGGCGACGAAGAGCTCGATGCCCTGATACCAGGGGACCGCACCGTCCTCGTCGTTGTGCATCATCAGCACCGGCGTACGGATCTTGTCGGCGGTGAAGATGGGGGAGTTCTCGATGTAGCGGAGCGTCTCGTCCCACAGGGACCCGCCGATGCGGCTCTGGGTGCGCTCGTATTGGAACGCCCGGCTCATTCCCGAGGCCCACCGGATGCCACCGTAGGCGCTGGTCATGTTCGACACCGGCGCCCCCGCCTCAGCCGCGGCGAAGATGTCGCTTCGCGTGACCATGTAGGCGATCTGATACCCGCCCCACGAGTGCCCCTGGACCCCGATGCGGTCCCGGTCCACGAAGCCCTGGTCGATGAGCGAAACCACGCCGGGCACCACGGCGTCGACGGCGCTCTCCCCGGGGTAGCCGATGCGGTAGGGGATGTCGGGGACGAAGAGTAGGTAGCCCCGACTCACGTAGAAGCTCCGGTTGATGGACGAGCTGCCCGGTGCCGGAACGGTGTACTGATGGAGTCCGTCGGACGACCGCTCGTAGAAGTACACCATCATGGGGTACTCCTCCGCCGGGTCGAAGCCGTCGGGCTTGTAGAGGATCCCCTGGAGCTCGATGCCGTCGTTGGAGGTCCACTCCACGATCTCGGCGGTGCCCCAGGAGTACTCGGACTGCTGCGGGTTCGCCGCCGTGACCTTCGTCGGCCGGTCGAAGTCGAGGTCGCTGACCCAGAGGTCGGGGAACTCCTGGAAGGTGGACCGGGTGAAGGTCACCACATCCGCGTCCTCGGCCTTTCGGGTGGACGCGTACCGGGCATCACCCTCCAGCAGAACCTCGGGCCGCCGGTTGCCGTCGAAGCGGTCCCGGTAGACGCCGCTGGCCTTGGAGTACACACCGAAGGAGGCAAGAAGCACGTCCTCGTCGTGGGGCACGACCGGGTCATCGGGGTCGAGATCCAGGTATCGGAATCGGGTCTCGGACGCCCGTCCGGCGCCCTCGGTGACGTTGCGAGGCGCACGGTTGCCCGTGGGGTCGATGGCCCAGATGTCGAACTGGTCGTAGACGAGGAAGGCTTCGTCACCCTCCGTCCAGCCCGCGGCTCCGTAGGTCCGCAGCGCGTCGGGATGGTCGTCCAGGATGTCGTGGACGGAAACGTCGAGGGCGGCCGTCAGGTCGATGGACTCACCGGTCTCGACATCGATGGCGTACCAGGTGAGGTCGAAGCCGTCCCACCGGGTGACGTAGCGCTCGTCGGGGGAGAGGTCGCCACCGCCGCGCACCATCTCTGCAACCAAGTCGCGGGAGCCGTCTTCCAGGTCGATGACGTACAGGTCCGAGTAGAAGCCGTCCCACGAGATGAGTTGGCGGTAGGGCAGATCGCTGGTCCCCAGGGCGATGGACCCGTCCCCGTCGCGTCCCACCTCCACCTGGGGCACGTCCTCGGTGGCGATCTGCATGACCCGACCCGACGCGAGATCCACCATGGCGCGGTACGTCCGTTCCCGTTCCTGCTGGGCCCGCACCTTCTGCATGGGCTGAAGGAGGGGGTCCTTCCAGTTCCAGACGTCCACTTCGACGCGCTCGTGCTCCGGCACCGGGTTCTCGGGGTCGGGCTCGGGGGCCGGTCGCGTGCCGAAGAAGACCCGAGCGCCCGACTCGGAGAAGTCCACGTCGCCGTGCTCGCTGGGCGCCCAACCGGCGGGCAGCGCCGAAGCGCCCGCGGCCACGCGCGCGACCGCCGATCCACCGTCATCGGCAGCATAGAGCGCGAAGTCGGGTGCCTCCGAGTCACGATCGTCGCGGTCGGTGAGGAAGGCCACGGCCCCATCGTCGGCCACAGCCAGCTGGACGTACCGACCCTCGCCGGACGCGACGATGTCGGCGCCCCCGCCGGGCCGGATGCGGAAGACGCCATCGGCGGCCCCATCGTCTCCCGACGCCGTGTAGTACAGGAGCGATCCGTCGGCTGGGAACGCGTAGGCCACGGCGTACTCGAAGCGCCATTCGGCGCCGGACCCCAGGGTGCGGACGACCAGTGTCGTTCCGTCGTCCAGGCGTGGTGCCTCTTCCTTGTCCTCTCTTTCCTCTTCCTCCGTTGGCTCTTCCGTCTCCTCCTCGACCTCGTCGTCGGCGTCCACCTCCGCCATCCGATACGCCATCCAGCCACCGCCGTCCTCGGGCAGCCGGTACGAGACCACGTCGGGCACCCGGTCCACCGAGAAGTCGGCCAGATCGACGACGGCGAGGGAGTCGTCGGGCATGTCGTCACCCCGGGTGCCCTCGGCCCGCAGGGAGTCCACCACCGACTCCATGGGATCGATCATCGCCACCAGGTACCGTCCGTCGGCGGTGAAGCGGGGTTGGGCGCCCCGCTCCAGAGCAAACTCACCACCCCCCTCCAGGTCCCTGATCATCAGCGTGGCATCGCCCTCACCCGGGACCAAGCGGTACGCCAACCATCGCCCGTCCTTCGACAGAACATCGCTCTGGATGCGATTCCATCGAGCGTAGTCCTCGTGATCGAGGGGACGCGATTCCTGGGCAGCCACCGTACCGGCGAGGACCGCGAAGAGGGTGACGGCGACGAGAGTGCGGAGGATGAGCATGGTACGTCTCAGGGTTCGAAGGTCGCGTGACCGGGGCGAAGCTAGGGTATCCGAGGGGTGTAGGGCGGGCAACCGAGTGGGGTCCGACCTGCCCCGCCGCGGCCTCACCGGGGTGGCGGGTCCGGACGGCGACGCTCAGAATACCGCACTTCGATGCACTCCCCCATCGCCGTCGCCATGCCCATCCTCCCTGCCCTGTCGCGTTCCCGCGCCCCCACCTCCCTCGTCGCCCTGTGGCTCCTGCTGGTGGCGCCTTCCCCGGGCCTCGCACAAACGGGGGCTCCCGCGGGTGAATGGCCTGTGTACGGGGGGGACCCGGGGCACACCCGGTACTCGGCCCTGGACCAGATCGACGCCGACAACGTCGGTGACCTGGAGATCGTCTGGCGATGGAACGCGCGCAATTTCGGGCCCAACCCCTACATCCGGTCCGCCACCACGCCCCTCATGATCAACGGCGTGCTGTACGCCACCGCCGGCATGCGGCGGAGCGTGGTGGCCATCGACGCCGGAACCGGCGAGACGCTCTGGGTCTGGCGCATGGACGAGGGTGAGCGCCTGTCCGAAGCGCCCAGGGCGAACCCGGGACGGGGCGTGGCCTACTGGACCGACGGGGCCGGCGACGAGCGCATTCTCGTGGTCACTCCGGGCTACCACCTGGCTGCGCTCGACGCAAAGACCGGCCTCCCGGTGGACGGTTTCGCTGACGGTGGAATCCTCGACCTCAACGACGGCCACCGCACGCGGGACGGCATCCCTCTCGTCGGTACCATCGGGGCCAGTTCTCCACCGACGGTGGTGGACGACGTCGTGGTGGTGGGGTCGGCCCACCATGTGGGCCTCCGTCCCCCCTCGAGGGTGAACACGCCGGGCGACGTGCGCGGCTTCGACGTCCGTACCGGAGAGACGCTCTGGACGTTCAAGACCATTCCCGACCTCGGGGAAGAGGGCAACGAGACCTGGCTCGAGGATTCATGGGAGTACACGGGGAACGCCGCCGTGTGGGCACCCATCTCCTTCGATCCCGAGACCGGGTACGTGTACCTGCCGACGGAGGCGGCCACCGGCGACTACTACGGAGGGCACCGACCCGGCGACAACCTTTTCTCCACCAGCCTCGTCTGCCTCGACTCGCGAACCGGGGAGAAGGTCTGGCACTTCCAGATCATCCACCACGACATCTGGGACTGGGACAACCCCACCTTCCCCATCCTCGCCGACATCGAGGTGGACGGAGAGGAACGCAAGATCGTCGCCCAGATCACCAAGCAGGGCTTCACGTACGTCTTCGACCGGATCACGGGCGAGCCCATCTGGCCCATCGAAGAGCGACCCGTCCCCCAGACCGACGTCCCCGGCGAGTGGACGTCTCCCACCCAGCCCTTCCCGACCAAGCCACCGCCTTTCGACCGACAGGGCTTCAGCGAAGACGACCTCATCGACTTCACGCCGGAGATCAAGGAGCAGGCCCTGGAAGCGGTGGCGGACTTCCGCATGGGGACTCTGTTCACTCCACCGTCCCTGGCCGAGGCTCCCGACGGGACGCGTGGCACGCTCATGCTTCCCAGCACCATCGGGGGCGCCAACTGGGAGGGGGGCGCCCTCGACCCCGAGACCGGTATGCTCTACGTGGGGTCCCAGACGAATGCCACGGTCCTGGCTCTGGTCCCCGGGGGCGACCGATCGGACATGGACTACATCTTCGGCTTCGCTCGAGCCCAGGTGGCTCCGGGGGTGCCCATCGTGAAGCCCCCGTGGGGGCGCATCACCGCCCTGGACTTGTCCCGCGGTGACCTGGCGTGGGCCGTGCCCAACGGCGATACGCCAGACCATGTCGCCGAAAGGCTCGGCATCGATCCGGCCCTCATCCCCCGCACGGGCAAGGTTTCCCGCGCGGGCGTCCTCGTCACGAAGACACTACTGCTCGCCGGGGAGGGGGCGTCGGGAGACGCCGTCTTCCGCGCGCTGGACAAGGCCACGGGTGAGACCATCGCAGAGATCGAGCTTCCCAACGCCCAGGTCGGCCTTCCCATGACCTACATGCACGAGGGCCACCAGTTCATCGTGGTGTCGGTGGGAGGCAACGGCGAGCCGGCGGAACTCATCGCACTGTCGCTGCCCCGGGACCAGTAGGCCGCCGGGGTCGCGGCCAGGCCGCATCTGTCCCCGCCCGACGAGGACCACCTTCTACCCTGCGCCGTCCGCATTCTATCTGCCACACCCCAGTGGCACGATGGGCCCGATCCTTCGAGATTGAAGGTCGCGGCCCCCCAACCGTGAATGCGGAGCATGGATGCTTACCAGTGAGAAGTCGAACGCCCACGGGTACGCCCGTTCCCACCCGGCGCTCATCGACGCACAGACGGGGCTAGCCAATCGGCTCCACTTCGACCTCGTCTACGACTACATGTTCGAGGCCGGCGATCGGGGGATGCCCTTCACGGTGATGCTCGTCTCCGCCGGCGCCGACGAGACCACGCCATCGAAGGCCATCCGCGAGTTGGGCGAGGCGGTGCAGCGCACCACACGGAACTCGGACCTGGTCTCCCACGTCGGCTCCGGGCGTTACGTGGTCCTTCTCCTGGGCACCAACGTACAGGGTGGCCGCATCGCCGCCGATCGCGTGGAGGTCGCGCTGAAGGGGATCGCTCCCGGCGCTGTCTGCTTCGGCCTCACCGCCTTCAGCGAGTCCTTCGCCTCATCCCAGGAACTGCTGCGCGCCGCCGACACCGCCCTTCTGGCGGCGGAGGCCGCCGGCGGCGGGGTGGAGTTCGCCGGGTAGGGCGAACGCCGTCCCGGGTCAGCAGTCCACCAGCGAGATCTCGTCGGGCTGATTGGGCACCACACACAGGAACTCGAAGGGCTCGTCGCCCTCGTCGGCCTGGTAGTTGTGGGGCACCCCGCCGGGAATGTAGACGACGTCCCCGGCCTTCACGTGATGCACCTCGTCGCCGATCTGGACTCGCGCGCTGCCGCGGAGGACGTACTGTTCGTGCTCCACCTTGTTGGTGTGGAGCGGCATCCCGCCACCGGGCTCCATGACGAAGCGGCGCATGGCGAAGTTCGGTCCCTCGTCGGGGCCGATGAGCACCTGGACCTTGGTACCGTTGCCGGCCTTCACTTCCTCGGCCGGGTGGGCATCGACGTGGCGAACGGGCATCCTTCGAACCTCCGGGAGTTGTACTGATGATGCGACCGTCGAAGTGGAGCGAAAAAGCAGGCGGCACGCAACGGGGGAGCCCCTCGGCGCTCCGACGATCTCTGGTGGCTTTCGTAGGCGTCCTCGTCGTCGGGTGCGGAGGATCGGACCCGGAGTCGGGCTCCGACCTCAGGCCCAAGGTGCTGCTCATCGGCATCGACGGCGTCCGGCCCGACGTCCTCGCCGAGGTGCCGACACCCCACCTCGACGCGCTTGCAGCCGACGGTGCCTTCACCGACGAGACCACCACCACCACGCCCTCGGTGAGCGGGCCGTCCTGGTCGTCCATGCTCACGGGCGTATGGCCCGCAAAGCACGGCGTCGTCAGCAACGACTTCACGGCGCCCCGCTACGACGAGTATCCCGACTTTCTGAGCCGGGTCGAAGCCGCCCGACCCGAACTCGTCACCTTGGCGGTCGCCGACTGGTTGCCCCTCATGGAGCTCGACGGCAGACGAGCCCTGGTAGGACCGGACGTGGATGTCCGCGAAGCCCTGGACGGATACGAGCTGGGCTGGGCGGAGGCCGACACCCGCAGCGTGGACTTCGCCGTCGCCCGACTCACTGACGACGACCCCGACGCCCTCTTCGTGTACCTGGGCAATCCCGACGAGACGAGCCACCAAGCGGGCTCCATCGGGACGGAGTACCGGGAGGCCATCGCCATAGCCGACGCGGAGGTGGGTCGCCTCATCGAAGCCGTCGAGGGTCGAGCCTCCTACGCGTCCGAGGACTGGTTGATCGTGGTGAGCACCGACCACGGACGGCGCGCCGACGGGGGCCACGGTGGCGACTCCCCGGAGGAGATGACCACCTTCATCATCGTCAGCGGGCCTTCGGCCGTCCCTTTGATCGACGGCCCGACCTTCATCGTGGACGTAGCCGCCACCGCGCTCGCCCACCTGAGGATCGAACCGCCCGTCGACGCGCCCCTGGACGGCCGTCCGGTCGGCTTGAACGCGACCGACGCACGCTGAGGGTCCGCTGCCCTTCGAGCCGGCGCGGCCGTACGGCGCCGGAGAGAAACCCGGGAGCCGAGGGTGGGGGAGCACGAAGCCCATGGTTCGTCCCATTGTCCTCGACTCCGAAGTCCGAATCAAGGATACGAACGAGCGGCCCCCTCCTCAGTCGGGAAAGGGCCGCTCGTCGATGTAGGGGGAACCCCCACTCGTGCGCTCGGGAAGGCGGGCGGCGTCAGCCCTTCGGGCGGTACAGCGCCACCCGGAGGGGAGGTGCCGTGCTGTAGGCGAAGTACATCTTGTTCTCCCCGCGCTCCACGACGTTCTTCGTCTCCTGACGGGTCCGCGGATAGTCCTTGCCGTTCTCGTTCTCCACCACCAGGGCTCCACCCTCCTCCAGGCGAGCCAGCTGCTCGCGGACTTTCTCGGCGAGGTTGTCGAGAAGCACCTGTTCGGTGTCGTTCTGGACCAGACCCTCCGATTCGGCGGAGAGCTCCACGGTTTCGACGTGCTCGTACCCGGAGTCGAATTCGTCGACGGGAATGGACGTCTCCCGATTGCGCCGGAACCCGATCTCGTTCAGGGCCTCGGCGGTGAACTCCATGTCGACGCTCTGGTATGTCGTGCCGTAACGGCGCAGGATCATGATCGTCTCGCGTGGTGGGTGGTCGGGGCTCGGATCAGGAGCCCGGGTTCAGCAGGGCCGCCAACTCCTCGGGGCTGAGCTCGTCGGCCGACTTGCTTCCGAGGCCCTGCGGTGAACGGGACTTACGGCCCCGCTTCGCCGCGGAACGGCTCTCGGTCTGCGGCGTCCCCGCATAGTCGAACTCCGGAAGATGGATCTTCTCGAGGCTGCGGTCGAGGCGGTGTTCGAGGCTCTTCATGGCCCCCAGGTCGCCTGCGGTGACGAAGGTCACCGCGGTGCCCGTGGCGCCCGCTCGACCGGTGCGTCCGATGCGGTGGACGTAGTCCTCCGGATCCAGCGGGACGTCGTAGTTCACCACGTGACTGATGCCTTCGACATCGAGTCCCCGCTGTGCGACGTCGGTGGCCACGAGGACCTTCACGTCGCCGTTCGCGAAGCGGTCCAACGCCCGGGTCCGCTGCTTCATGTGCTTGTTGGAGTGCATCACGTCGGTGGAGATGCCTTCGCGCTGGAGCCGTGCCTCGAGGACGTCGGCGCCCGCCTTTGTCCGCGTGAACACGAGGACCTGATCCCAGTGCGGGTCCGACACCAGCTTGAGGAGGAGGTCGGGCTTCTTCTCCGGCTTCACCGAGTAGAAGATCTCGTCGATTCCGTCGGCGGTGGTTCCCGGCGGCGTCGCCTCGATCCAGACGGCCTCTTTCGTCATGCGAAGGGCCAGGTCGTGCACGCCGTTGGGCATCGTCGCGCTGAAGAGCATGGTCTGCCGAACCTTCGGCATTCCACGGAAGACCTCTTCGATCTGGGGCCGGAATCCCATGTCCAGCATGCGATCGGCTTCGTCGAGGACCAGGTAGCTGACCTTGGAAAGGTCGACCCGGCCCGATTTCATGTGGTCGATGAAGCGTCCCGGCGTGGCGACGATGACCTCGAACCCCTGCTTGAGCGCGTTGATCTGGGGCTCGTATCCGACCCCACCGAAGATGGCCTGGGAGCGGATGGCCGTGCCCTTGGACAGAGCTTCGGTATCGTCGGAAACCTGCTGGGCGAGTTCGCGTGTGGGGCAGAGGACGAGGACCTGGAGTCCCTGTCCGATGTTGACCCGCTCCAAGGCGGGGATCATGAAGGCGGCGGTCTTCCCGGTCCCGGTCTGGGCGATCCCGACGACGTCGGTGCCCTTCAATCCGGCCGGGATGGCCTGTGCCTGAATGGGAGTGGGCTCGGTCCAACCGAGGGCTTCGACGGCGGCGAGGCGCTCGGGGGAAAGGCCGAGGTCAGAAAAACGTGCAGTACTCAAGCGTGTGTCCAATCGATGATGTGCGTCCTGGAAGCATCCGGCTTCCGCAGGGGAAAAGGTAACAGCGGTTCCTTGCCAAGGGTGCACCATCCAGGCAACTTGGCCGCCGAGTGGAAGCGGGTCATCATCCGACTTCCCTTCCGAGATCACCGCGCCGCGCCGAGCCGTCGGTCGATGCAACCTGACCAATCCGACTCCCCCCGCACGTCGGTTCTCTTCGTCTGCCTCGGCAACATCTGCCGATCCCCGCTGGCAGAAGGCATCTTCCAGCACCTCGTCGACGAAGCCGGCCTTTCCGACCGATTCCAGATCGACTCCGCCGGTACCGGGGCGTGGCACGTAGGTGAACGCCCCGACGCTCGCGCGTCCATGGTGGCGACCCAGCATGGCGTGGAGTTGCTGAGCCGGGCGCGTCAGATCACCGAGGACGATCTGAAGACGTATCACCACGTCGTCGTCATGGACCTCGAGAACCTCCGCAACGTCCAGCGGATGGCCGACGCCCTGGGAGACGAGGCGACGGCCGAGATCCACCTGCTTCGTGCCTTCGACCCCGAGGGTGGCGACGGAGACGAGGTCCCCGATCCCTACTACGGGGGAGCCAGCGGGTTCGAGAACGTCTACCAGATGGTCCACCGCTCCTGCCGGACGCTCCTGGATCGCCTGAGAACGGTCTGATGTCCCTCCCCGGCTCCGTCCGGGGCCCCGTGGACGAAGCCATCCGCAGACTCCACGACGACGACGACTCCGTCGCGGCCACCTCACCGGTGTCCGGCGGCTGCATCAATCGCGGGGTTCGCCTGGATACCGTGGCGGGTCGGACGTACTTCCTGAAGTGGAACCCCTGGGCTCCCGCCGGGATGTTCGAGGCGGAAGCGGACGGGCTCTGCGCCCTCGGCAAGGCGGCTCAGCGGGTGGGGGAGGACCACCGGCTCCGCGTTCCCGAGCCCCTGGCGCGTAGCGAGGCTCCGGCCCCGACCGCCGGGCCCGCCTGGTTTCTCACCAGCTGGCTCGCTCCCGGCGTCGAGGAGTCCGACGGAGACGAGCGACTGGGTCGCGGACTGGTCCTCCTGCACAGCGTGGAGACCACATCCGATGCGGGCACCGGAAGCGATCCGACCACCCCGGCCGATGCGGTCACGTACGGCTGGCACCGGGACAACTGGATCGGCTCCCTGCCCCAGAGCAACGAACCGGCCCGGTCCTGGCCGGAGTTCTGGAGGGACCGACGTATCCTTCCTCAGCTCGAGCAGGCTCGCCACTCGGGCTACTTCCTCGACAGCCTCATGGATGAACTGGTGGACGCGACGACCATGGCCCTGGACGACGTCGAGCCGTCACTCCTCCACGGAGACCTTTGGAGCGGAAACACCTACCCGACCGACGAGGGTCGACACGCTCTGGTCGACCCCGCGGTGTACCGAGGCGACGCCGAGGTCGACCTGGCCATGACCGAGCTCTTCGGGGGCTTCGGACCGGACTTCTACGCCGCGTACGACGACGTTCGTCCCATCTCGTCCGCGTACCGGAGTCATCGTAGGGCCCTCTACCAACTCTACTACCTGCTGGTGCACGTCAACCTGTTCGGCCGAGGCTACGTGGCAGGGTGCCGGCGGGCAGCCGAGACGGTCGTCGCGGCCGTGGGGTGACCCGGCGTGCCGGGTCGCGATCCCCGATGGCAGTGGTGCCTGACTCGCCTCGGGACCGGCGGGGGTCGTGACTAGCTGGCTGCTCCGGCCGCAGCCATGGAGGCGATCCGCTTCATGGCCTCCTCGAGGATCTCGTCGGAGGTGGCGAAGCTGAGCCGTACCCAGTCGTCGTCTCCGAACGCCCCGCCGGGCACCAGAGCCACGCCCTGCTCCTCCAGGAGCCTCGAGCACCACTCCGTGGCGTTGCTCACGTCACCGTTGAAGAGGCCGTCGACGCGGAAGTAGAGGTAGAAGGCCCCGGCGGGCTCCACGAAGGGAACGCCTGGGAGCAACTCGCGCATCCGGGCGCAGACCAGGTCACGGCGTCGTCGAAACGCCACGCACATGTCCGCCTGCTCCCGTCGGGCGCTCTCCGGATCGGAGTACGCGGCCAGCGCCGCCATCTGCGAGGGCGTCGCGGCGTTGGACGTGATCTGGCTCTGGAGCGCGGTCATCTTCTTCGCCAGCCCGGTCTCGCAGTAGGAGAACCCGATTCGCCACCCCGTCATGGCGAACCCCTTCGACGCCCCGTCGATGAGGACGTAGGGCCCGAGTCGCCCAGCATCCAGGCTGAGGATCCCGGGGGCCGCTTCCTCGGCATCGTGGTGGATGTCGCGGTAGATCTCGTCGCTCAACAGCCAGACGTCGTGCTCCCTGCACCAGTCCGCGATCTCTCCCAGCTCGGCGAGGGAGTAGACCGCGCCACTCGGATTGCACGGCGTGTTCAGGATGAGCCCTCGGGTGGCAGCGGTGGCCGACCGCTCCAGGTCGTCGGCGGAGATCTTGAACCCCTTCGACTCGTCTCCGAAAAGGAGCACGGGCTCGGCGCGGGCCAGTTCGACGAGGGCCGGGTACGTGGTCCAGTACGGGGCGGCGATGACGACCTCGTCCCCCGGGCCGAAGAGAGTGAAGATGGCGTTGAAGAGCGACTGCTTGGCGCCTGCCGTCACCACCACGCCCTCGGCCTCGGCGTCGTGGGAGCCTCGCTCGCTGAGCCGCTGTGCGATGGCCTCCCGCAGCGCCGGGATGCCGGCGGGCGGAGTGTACCGGGTGCGCCCGGACCGGATGCCGTCGATGGCCGAGCCGGAGATGAAGTCCGGAGTGTCGAAGTCCGGCTCGCCGGCGCTCAGGTTGATGATGTCGCGACCTTCGGCCGCGAGCTTCTTGGCCAGGGTGCTGACGGCGATGGTGGCCGACGGCTTGAGCTTTTCGACGTTGGAACTGAACGACATCGGGACCCCCGGTGAGAACTGGCGAAGTGCAATATGGCGGGACCGGAGAGTCGGATAAAGCCGGGGACGATGGGCGCGACCGGCCCCCGGAACCTCCGCGCGGACCGTCGGCCTTCTAGCTTCCACCCATGACCGATACCAAGCCCATCCTGTTCTACGACTTCACCGATCCTCTCTCGTACCTCCTCGTCCGGGAGCTCGACGAGTGGGCCAGCGAGGCCGGACACGCCGACAATGCGGTGACGTGGCACCCCTTCGAGTTGAGACCCCCGCCGACTCCCCTGGTGGCCATCGACGACGGAAGCCTGGCGTCCCGCTGGAACGAAGCGAGGAGTCTGGCCGAGGAGTTCGGGCTCACGTTCGCGCCGCCGTCGTTGGTACCCTGGACCCGGAAAGCCAACGAGCTGGTGCTCCTCGCTCAGGAGCACGGCAAAGCCCATGAGGCTCGTCGAAGGCTCTTCGAGGCGTACCTGCTCGAAGGACTGGACATCGGTCGCGTGGACGTCCTCGTCGATGTGGCCCTCGGTCTGGGACTCGACCGGACGGAGACCAAGGCCGTCCTCGACGTCGATCGCCATCTGGCCGACGTGGCGGCGCTCCGGGAGCAGGCAGTGAACAGCGGCGTGACGACGACTCCGACGCTCGTCGCGGGCCACGAACGGCTCGAGGGCTTCCACAACCGAGACCGCATCGGCACCTTACTCGGCACCTGAGATTCACCGAAGCACCCGCGGAAGGCACCGACTCATGGCCGGTTACAAGAGAAAGACGGCGGATTCGCCTCAGCAGGTCCTGGAGAAGGCCGAGGAACTGCTCCCCGAGATGGTGGGCGTGACGCGTTCCACGTCGTCCGCGCATTCGGCCACCTACAACGGCGCCGAGGGAACCGTGACGCTGTCCGTCCACCGCCACGGGCCCTACACCGAGGTAGTGGCAACCACCGATCGGCTGCGGACCTCCCGCCTGGACTACGAGGTCCAGCGATTCCTCAATCGCCTCCCCTACGAGCCCCACGATCAGGCGGGTCCGGGATCGGGAGAGCCCCGGGTCGCCGGACCCTGACGTGGAGTCCTTCGAAGATCTCGGAGTCGCACCCGAGCTCGTAGAGGCCCTCGCCGCAGAGGGCATCGAGGTTCCGACCCCCCTCCAGGAGTCGGCTGTCCCCATCATCCGGAAGGGGAACAACCTCGTCCTCGAGGCCGGGCCGGGCAGTGGCCTCCTGGTGGCGTGGGCCGCCGGCCTCATCGACCGCCTCGAGGGCGGAGCGGGTGCACCCCGGGCCCTGGTGGTCTGTGCCTCCGAGGAGACCGCGCATCGCCTGGCCGAGTCGTTGGCGCGCATGGCGGCTTCCGCTGAGCTCACCGTCGCCGCACTGGGCGGTGCCTGGGCACTCCCCGAGCAGGCCGACGTGCTAGTGGGGAGCGTGGGCGACCACGTGGACGTTCTCTCGGCTGGACGCGTCTCCGGCGAGTCGTTGGAAGCCGTCGTCATCGACCAGGCGCAGCTCGTGGAGGACTTCGGCGGACTGCCCGGCATCGAGCGCATCCTCGACTACGCACCGGGCGAAGCACAGCGCATCCTCAGCGCCCTGCCCATGAGCGAGGGGGTCAAGAGCCTCGTGGACCGGCTCTTCAAGCGGACGATGAAGGTCCCGGAGGCGCTGGCCGACGTACCCGATCGCGGTGCGGTCCGCTTCCGGATCGCCCCCGAGCCCCGGGAGGCCGCTGCCCTAAGGGTCGTGGACGAGCTGTTGGCGGGTGGAGCCCGTCACGCCCTGGTCTACTGCAGAAGCGCCGATCGCGCCGCCGATGTGGGCGACTACTTCACCCTCCACGGTTTCGTGGCCGGCGCCCCGGGAGATCCTTCGGTCCCCGTTTGGCTGGGCATCGACGCCCTGGCGGCTCGCGCCGCGGCCAAGGGCACCGAGGGACTCGTGGTGGTGAGCTGCGACGCCCCCACCGACCCGGACACGCTCGATCGGCGCCACTCCATCGGTGAACAGGGCGTCGTCGTCGTCCTGCCGCGTGAGCTGGCCCACCTCAGGAATCTCGGCAAGCGCACGGGTTACGACACCGTTCCGTTCCCGCCCCCCGCGGATCGGTCGACCGCCGTCGGCGAGCTGCGCGCTCGCGTCGAGCGTGCCTTGGAGGAGTACGACACCGCGCCGTATGTCCTCGCCCTCGAGCCCCTCTTCGAGCGCTATGACCCCGCGGAGGTGGCCGCAGCCGCCGTGGCCATGCTGAGGGCGAAAGCACCGGTGACGGCTCCCACGCCGACGCCGAGCCGTCAGCCCAGTGGAGCGGCGGCGGCCACCGGTGTGCCCTCGTGGTCGAAGCTCTTCATGAGTGTCGGCGAGCGGGACGGGCTCCGTGTGGGCGATCTGCTGGGAGCCGTCACCGGCGAGGCCAACGTGCCCGGCGACGCCGTGGGCAAGATCGACATCCAGGAGAGCCACTCCCTGGTGGAGGTCCACGACACCGTCGCCCGCACCGTGATTCAGGCCCTGAACGGAACCACCATCAAGGGGCGATCGGTCCGCGTGGACTTCGACCGTCCCCGACGGACCATCAAGCGCCCGCGCGCCTGAGCCTACGGACGCCCGCGGGCCCGAGCCCGAAACGCCCCCCGACGAGGGGCGCCGGTCAGTTCACTTCGATCTCGATCTCGCGTTCTTGGCGGGGTTTCCTGAAGATGGAATACAGGAAGAAGAGCACCGCCGCGAAGAGGGCCAGCTTCACCGTGAGTCCCAGGAGGCCGAAGATCATGGCCAGGGTCGGGAGGAAGATGGCGGCTACGAGCTTGAAGAGCACGACGCCGGACACACCCAGCGCGGCATATTTGACGACCTGCTTCATGAGACCTCCGAGGGGACGTCGTGTGTTCGGATCATCCCTACGGAGCGCGGCGCGAGGCGGTTTCGACCGTCGGCCGCCCCGAGGTGCTACTTGTACCGGTAGGTGACGCGACCCCTGGACAGGTCGTAGGGAGACATCTCCACCTTCACCCGGTCGCCCTCGAGGACACGGATGTAGTTCTGCCGCATCTTGCCCGAGAGGTACGCGAGCACTTCATGGTCGTTCTCGAGCTTCACCCTGAACGTTGCGTTCGGGAGAACCTCGGTCACGGTTCCTTCGATTTCGATCGCGTCTTTTGCCACGCTGTCCTTTCCGTTGAAACTCGGGGCCGCAGGCCCCGTCGAGGCGCGTCGTCCGTGGACGCCGCGCGTGCTACCAAGCCGCGTACCTTAAAACCGCCGCACGCGGCGGGCAACGGCGCGGCGCCGTCGGCGTGGCGCCGACGACTACATGCGGAAGAGGTAGCTGACCTTGATGAAGAGACCGTCGCGGGTAGGCCGCACGTTCTGGAATCCGAAAGCGGTCGCGTCCTCCATCTCCCGGGTGTACCCCAGGTAGAAGACGGTGCCCGGCGAGGGCTCGTACCCGATAAGCCCCTCGACGCGGAAGTCGTTGCCCACCGAACCGTCACGCTGGGAACAGCCTACGCCGGCAGAATCGCACGCGTAGAGGAAGCCCCCGGTCTCAGGGTCGCGTAGCGCCGCGCTCTCCTGGTGTCCGTACTCGAAGATGGTGCGGAGGAAGAGGGCCCGTGAGAACTGGTACTGGGTCCGGAGTCGCGGAATGACGGCCGTGGAGTGTTCGACGCCGTCACGCTGCCGCTCCAGGCGGCTGAAGTTCACGCTCATCTCGGCCTTGAGGGCCGGGATGGGATACAGGTTGAGGCGGACCTCCCCGGAGCGGGAATGAGCCGGCTCCACCGCGACGCCGAAGCGACGGTCGAAGATGGGCGTCTCGTTGAAGCTCAGCCGGACGTTGCCCCGAACGCGCTCCCAGTTGTTGAACCAGAGGCCCACGGTCATGCCCGTGAGGCCGTCGAAGAGCGCCTGGTCCGGACGGAAGGGCACGTACGAGCCGCCATCCTCCACGAAAAGGCCGACATACTGCTCCGGCTGATAGTCGAAGAGGGTCCGTTTGACGTTCGCCCAGAGCGTGATGTTGTTGCGGAAGCTGATACGGCTGTTGACCTGGACCTCGGCCTCCTCGACCCCCCCGCCGTCCCAGAAGGCGTCGTGGTCCCAGTAGCCTTTCATCTCGAAGGACGGATTGATGCCCTCCAGGAACGCGCCGCGCTGGCCGTACCAGTTGTAGGAGACCCGCGACTGGACCTGGGTGTCGCCTACGCGCTGGAAGAAGCCGCTGCCGGGGATGAAGTCGGCGTCGGTGTCCTCGAAGTCGGCGTTGAACGAGAACGTGCGGCCGGCGCGCTCGAAGCGGGCGGCGGACATGGCGCCCTCGGCCCGCTCGGCGAAGGAGTCGTCGTTGGTGTAGCTCCGAGCACCCATGAGGGTGAGGGTGTACCGGCCGCCCATCTGGAGCCGGGCATCGGCGCCCAGCACCCGGTTGAAGTCGTCGGAGTCCACCGTCCGATCGGTGTAGACCGCTCCGATGGTCGATGACGCGCCTACGTCCTGCCGCGCCCGGAAGAGATTCACGTACGTGTCGGGATCCGTGTCGCCGAAGCTCTCGTCGATGGCGCCGAGGTAGCCGATGTTCAAGGACCCGACCTTGCCGGTGAGTTTTCCGCCGGCGATGGGGTTGGCGATGGTCCGTGTGTACACGAGCTGCTTGGGCATTCCGAAGATCTCGGTGCCCTCGAGGAAGAAGGGCCGCTTCTCCTCGAAGAAGAGGGCGAAGCGCTCGTTCACCTGCACCTGGCCCGCATCCGCCTCCACCTGACTGAAGTCGGGATTGAAGGTGGCGTCGAGCTTCAGGTTCGAGGTGATGCCGTAGGCCGCATTGATGCCGAACTCACCCGTCGGGTCCAGATGTCCGAAGTCGCCGGTGAGGGCGTCGATCTCACCGTTGTAGGCTCCCGTCACCACGGGATTGATCTCGAGGGAGAGGCCCATGTCCAGGTTACGGAGCCCGTTGAGCTTCCCCGCCTGGGTGAGCTTGTTGGCCACGTTCCCGGTGATGGGGGCCCAGGAACTCTCGAAGCCGTTCCGCTGGATCTTCCGCTCGACCTGGAGACCCCATGACTGGACCTCCGCCTCCGGGAAGCGGAGGCTCTTGAAGGGGATGCGGACCTCCGCCTCCCACCCTTCGGCGGTTACGCGTGCGTCGGACTCCCAGATGAAGTCCGGGCTGTCGTCGATGGGCGAGAACATGCCCCGACCTCTTCGCCCGGTGCCACCCCCGGTCTCGTTCCACAGACCGTCGTGCTGCACGCCGTACGGGTTCACCGTGAAGACGTACGCCCGGCGCTGGTCGTCGAAGGTGTCGAGGATGAAACGCACGTAGTCGTCGGAGAATCCGAACGAATCACGCTCCGAGAGAGTCGCCCGGATTCCATCCGGCTCGTCGTCGTAGGCCCGGATGGCGAAGTAGAGGGCGTCGTCGTCCACGAGGACGAGGACCTCGGTGATCTGCGATGCCGGGCTTCCCTCCACCGGGTTGAACTGGGTGAAGCCGTCGAGGAGGGCGGCCTGCTCCCACGACAGGTCCACGATACGCCCGTCGATGGTGATGTCCGCCGAGGGCACGGAAGGCGTGGTGACTTCGACGTCGCGAGCAAGGCCGGAGTAGCGCGCGGCGACGTCGACTCCGAGCATCCGCTCGGGTCCGTCGGCGACAGGAAGTTCGGGTCCGCCCGCAGACATGGCGCTTGCCACCGCGGCGACCTGAAGGAGGGTCTGGATCATCTAGGGTCCCGCCGCGCTCGACGGCCGGAGAAAATGAATCGGGGCCGCTACGAGGAACGGCTCCCGATGGGTAGGTTCAAGCAGGATGCCAACGCTGCAATCGTGCAGGCCAGCGCTGCAATATAGACACGTTCCGGTCCGCACCTGCTGAGAAATCCCTCCCGTGTCCCACGCCGCCGACCCTCTCACCGTAGCCGAGCGACGCGCCCTCGGAGCCGCCCTTCGGGGTGGGGAGCCCCTTCTGTGCCCGCGATGCGGCACGGCTCTGGACCGTCGGGCGGTACCTCCGCGCCGCGACGTCTCGTACGTGCGCGACCGAGTGTGGGTGACGTGTCCCCGTTGTCATCGCACCGCCGTCCTCGATCAGAAGCAGCCCGAGTGAGCGACTCCTCGTCGCGGGTCCTGGCGTTCGTCGGAACGCGCCTGGTCCTCCGGGAGCTGTCGGAGGGGCTTCGCCTCCCCACACTCGACGAGGTGGAGGCGGCGTTCGGGCGTGAGCGCCTCGAGGGCGCCCGCGTCGACGTGCGCGTGACCCGGTTGCGTGTGGAGGTGCAGACCTTCGGCTTCGACGACGACCTGCCCTTGCCGCCCGGGTACCGTGGCGACGGGCTGCGCGTCGCGTATCACAGCCTGAGCGAAGAGGAGTTCCGGGCCGCGGGGGCTGCCCGACAACTCGTGGAGTGGCAGCAGACGACCCGTTTCTGCAGCGCGTGCGCGTCCCCCCTTCGCCTCGACGACGCTCGCGACTCCATGGTGTGCTCCTCGTGCGGTCGCCTTCACTTCCCGCCCATCTCACCGGCGGTCATCGTCCTGGTGCAACGGGGACGGCAGGCACTTCTGGGGCGATCGCCGCGGTTCCCCGACGGAGTGTACTCCACCCTGGCCGGCTTCGTAGAACCCGGCGAGTCCCTGGAGGAGTGCGTCCATCGAGAGATCTTCGAGGAGGTCGGCGTGCGAGTCCACCGGCTGCAGTACTTCGGCAGCCAGCCGCATCCCTTCCCCCACTCGCTCATGGTGGGGTTCGTGGCCGACTGGCTGGACGGCGAGATCCGGATCGACGAGGACGAGATCGAGGACGCCCGTTGGTTCGATGCCGACGACCTTCCTGGCCTCCCCCACCCCATGTCCATCGCTCGAGCCCTCATCGAGGACTTCGTACGCCGGGTCGGGTAAGGGCCCGCGCCAAGGAGACCGGGTCGGCCAGGGGCCCGCGCGGACGGACCGGGTCGCCCACCTCTTCGGACCTATTGCCTGATCCCCGGCCGAGCCCCGAGGTTGGGGCGTTCATCGGTCGGCCCGAAGCCGGCCCGCGCCCACCGCCCTGCCCGAGACGTGCGTTCGATGCCTCCAGCCACTCCCCGTCGTCCCCTCGCCTGCGCCCTCTTGGTCGCCGGGATGGTGGGAGCGCTCCTTCTTTCAACCGACCGGGTCGCGGCACAGTCACCGGGCATCCTTCCCCAATCGACCCATCTGCCCGCCTCCACGCGGGCCATGGCATTGGGAGACGCCTACCCGATGAGCTCGGGCCACGCCGACGCGATCTTCTACCATCCGGCCCTGCTGTCCCGTGCCTCGGGCTTCGGCCTCGACGTGCAGCGCTGGAGCGCCGAAGCCTCGTCCGTAGCGGCGTCGGCGGCCGTGGACTGGTTCGGCGGAACGGTGGGCATCGGCCTGCGCTCCACCCAGATCGGGTCGTCGCTCGCGGGCCTGGGGGCCTTCACGACTCAGGATCCACTCTTCGTGGCGTCGTCGGTGCCGGTCTCGGAGCGCATCGCCACCGTGGGCTACAGCCGCGACTTCTACTTCGACCTCGACCTGGGGGTCACCGTGGACCTCGTCGACCAACGCGTGGGGTCACAGATCCACGGCGTGACGCTCTTCGACATCGGAGTCTCGCGAACCGTCGGACCGCTGGTGGCCGGCTTCACCGTGCACGACCTCGGGGAGAAGCCCATCATCGACGCCGGCAACGGTGCTGCACGGTACAGCCTCGGCGTGGGTCAGTACGGCCGTCCGTTGGGTCAGCTCGACGTTGGCCTGGCAGCTCAGATCGGCCTGGACCACACCGACGAGTTCACCTGGGGAGGTGGCGTCGAGGTGGGGTACTGGCCCGTCCAGGGGCGCACGTTCGTCGCGCGACTCGGCGTCCAGAGCGTCCCCGACGGCAGCGAGGCGAGCCCGCTCACCGCCGGCTTCGCCTTCTGGGGTGACGACCTGACTCTGGAGTGGGCGGTCCGGCCCTTCGGCGGCGCCGACGACGGCGGCACGCACCGCTTCGGCATCCGCTTCCGGTAGGATCCCTACGACCCGTCCACCCTCGCCCGCAGGAACGCCGGATCCATGTCCGGCGTGAATCCGATGTGGTCCACCACCACTTCGCCGCCGTGGACCTGATCGAAGACGAGGCTAACGCTCCGAATCCGGCGCACGTCGAGGTCGCGGTTGCTGTCGAGGAAGTCCCGAAGGGGGATGGAATACGTCTGTAGGATCAGCTCCCAGTGGGACTGGAAGCGCTGCCGCTCCAGGTCGCGGCGCCGCATAACGTACGTCTCGAGCGGCCGTCGGATGGCGCCGTAGTCGCTGAGGGTGACCCGGGCGCTCTCCCCCGACGCGTCGGTGATCTCCACCGTGAGGTCCACGGGGGGGTCCTCGTCCCCCTCATCGCCGCGGGACGAGGGCCGGGGGGCGTCGTTCTCCTCCGCCTCCTCGGCATCGTCTTCGTCGTCCGGCGCCTGCCTCGGACCGGGCACCCGGTTCGTCGGCGCCAGGTTGAAGTCCAGCGTCGATCCCGCCCAGAGTCGCAGGTCGGCGGCCAGACCTTCGGGTAGCTCGACGACGTAGCGGGCCGGCGGGCCGTGGCGGGTGGTGTCCGAGCCGGCCAGACGGTTGTTCCACGCCAGCGTTACACCCTGGTTCTCCTGCGAGGCCGAGGTGTTGTTGCGGTTGGACGAGCGCAGCTCGAGGGTGGCCTCGCTCCAGGTGGCGAGGGAGTCGCCCCGGATCCGCACGCCCTCGTAACTCCCGGTGGTGACGTCGATGTCCTCCTCGAAGGAGGCGAGGGGCCGGAAGTCGCTGGTCTCGAAGCGGGTCACGTACATGGTCTCCGGGAGCCATTCACCGATGACCCGGTGATCCCGGAAGATGGGCAGGTAACGCTTGTCGCCTTTCGTGACGATGTCGACGAATGCCGAGACGTAGATCTCGCCGAAACGCCGCTGGTCCTCCTCGGGAATGAGGCCGCGCAGGTCCAGAATGCGGGGACTCCGAGGGCCGTTGTCGTGGGGACCCCATACCGAATTCCACTGGCCGTGGTTGGCCCGGTACACGTAGATGGCCGACTTGAAGTTGAAGTCGTCGGGGTCGTTGAACTTCAGCCGGTCATAGATGCGAAGACCGTGGAAGCTGGTGACGTCCCCGTCGTGGGAGCCGTGGAAGGTCAGGTAGCTCATGTCTTCCACGACCACCTTCCGACCCGTGGGCAGGTACTGACCGTCCACGGGGGCGATGGAGATGATCCCCTGGATGGAGTAGCCGAAGTCGAAGGTCAGCGACGCGTCGTCGGGATAGTGGGAGAGGTTGTTGAAGGCGGCGGCGTTGGCCACGGCCTCCCCCCCTCGGGAATGGCCGATGAGGACGATGTTGTCCGTGTCGACCTTTCCCTCGAACGGATTGCCCGCCTCCGCGTTGAACTCGTCGAAGAGCTGGACGTGTCGAAGGAGGAACCAACCCCGGGCGTCGTTCTCACCACGGATCCCGCCGTTGATGAAGTTCTCGTCGACGCTGGCCAGGATGTACCCGCGGCTAGCCAGAAGCTCACCGAGATAGTCGTACCCGGGGTCGGAGAAGTCCCGCATGTTGTGGTTCCCGTGGACCACCAGGACCAGGGGGAAAGGCCCGTCGCCATCGGGATACCAGACCCGTGCGTTGAGGGGCATCTCCTTCGGCGTGAAGCCCCAATACTCGTTGCGCGAAGCCGCCGATCCGCCGAGGTCCACCATCTTCGACACGTCCACGGTGGGCGTGGTAATGGCCACCGAGTCCCGGTACTCGGGCCGGTTCTTGTCCGTGCCCGAGCCGTAGTAGAGGGTCAGGACCTCGTAGCTCCCCGGCTGGCCCGGGTCTGGCGCGTCCAGAGCCTGCCGGGACAACACCACATCGGCGTCGCTGGGCGTGAGCTCGAGGGTCGGTGTGCAGGCCGCTGCAGCCAGGGCGAAGGCGAGAGCGGGGGTGGCGAATCGTCGGGTCATGGTCGTCATGGGCCCCATCATGGACGTCGTCGGGAAGGCTGGCAATCATCGGCGGGCGGGGTGGCGTAGCCGCCGGCGTTGCTATCTTTGGCACCGCCGATGCGACGGCGCACGCTCAACGACGAAACCCCAGGGAACCAGCATGGCCAACCCCACGGTCACCATCGAGACCAACCACGGCACCATCGAAGCGGAAATGTACATGGACCGCGCTCCCGAGACCGCCGGCAACTTCATCAAGCTCGCCAAGGACGGCTACTACGACGGCGTCGTCTTCCACCGCGTCATCGAGGGCTTCATGATCCAGGGTGGCGACCCCACCGGAACGGGTCGGGGCGGACCCGGCTACACCATCGACGACGAGTTCGCCGACGGGCTGGCCCACACCGACGCGGGCATCTTCTCCATGGCGAATGCGGGGCCGAACACCGGCGGCTCCCAGTTCTTCATCACCCTGGCGGCCACGCCCTGGCTCGACGGCAAGCACGCCATCTTCGGGAAGGTCACCGAAGGGATGGACGTCGTGCGCACCATCGGCTCCATCGACACGGACCATGGCGATCGGCCCCGGGAGGACGTGGTCATGCAGAAGGTCACCGTCAGCGGGGCCGACGAGTAGAAGCGTTCCGGCCCTAGGCGCAGCTCTGGGTCGAGAGCCACGTCAGGGCGGCCTCCAGCACCTCGTCGGTCTGGGGGTCGCCCGTCTTCTCGCCCGCGACGACCTCGTCGGGGTCCAGCGCGCCACCGTAGACCATCCGCGCCCGGTCGGCCATGGTGGACACGGTGAGGAAGATCACCGCCCCGTCGTCGAGCAGGAACGGCGCGTTGGCGGTGGAAAGACCCCACGTGCTCTGTCCGAAGGACCGCGTGCCGGAACGTCCACGGAACGCCACCGCCACGGCCTCACCTGAGCTCGCGGTGAGGCTGTCGGTGAGGACGGCCACGTGGGGGGCCGAACGCTCCAGTGCGTAGGCCGGCGCCGCCGCGTTGACGGGCGAACCGTTGATGCGTGCTTCGCCCTCTGCGTAGGTCCACGGGCGGAAGATGGAGTCGGGGTCGACGAAGAAGCCCACCGTGTCTTCCCCCAGGATCGGCCCCACGCCCGCGATCATCGGCCACATGTTTCCGCCCGTGTTGCCCCTCAGATCGACGACCCAGCGACACGGCTCGACCGCCATGGTGTCGACACCCTCGATGAGGCCGTGGTAGAGCAGGGCCAGGGAGTCCCCATCCATGCCACCACCGGAAAACGCCGGAACGTCCAAGTAGCCGACGTCATCGAACAGATCCGCGGTAGGAGCGTCGCCCTCGGCGCCCGGCGCCGACGACACGGGCTCGCGGAAGAAGCTGTGCCCGTCGCCGAGCCGCTCCAGGGCCGACTCGATGACCGGGTACGTCTCGGGCACCGTCATGATCCCCGCGGCCTCGGCGAAGGTATCCTCGCGAAAGGACGTCCAGTCGATCTCGTACCGACGGACGGAGTTGAACTCCATGATGTCCAGGGCGGCACTCAGGTAGATGTGGGCCTGGAGGCCGATGGCGTCGCTCGGCTCCGACGGTCCGGCGTCGGTGCACGCCGCCACGGTGGCCAGGGCCACCAAGCAAACAGCCGTCCTCTTGAGCATCGTCGTCTCGCCGTTTTGCACCGTTTCACCTGCGCCGCGGGGCAAACGCCGCGTCGCCGGTGGCTCCGAATGAGACCCGTCTGGCGGGCCCTCTACCCTATAGGACGTTCCAGGCGACCGATTTGATACTCCGTCGGCGGCTCGGCTCCCAGGAGATGCCGCACGAAGTAGTCCCAGCGCCTCCTCATCATGTACGGCTCGTTGCCGAATCCGTGACCCCGGTTGGGCATCAGAAGCAGATCGAAGTCCTTGTTGGCCGCGATGAGGGCATCGACCACGAGAAGCGTGTTGGAGTGGGGCACGTTGGTGTCGAGGGTCCCATGGGCGATGAGAAGCTTCCCCTTCAGGTTCTCGGCCACGAGCTGGTTCGCCTGGTTGTCGTAGTTGGTCGTCCCGTCGGGGTAGACCTCCAGGAGACCCTGCCACTTCTCGCCCCAGTCGTCCTCGTAGTTCCTGTTGTCGTGGTTGCCCGCCTGCGACACGGCCACGTCGTAGAAATCGGGGTACCGCAGGATCCCCGCCGTGGACGCGAAACCCCCACCCGAGTGGCCGAAGATCCCGACGCGGTCGATGTCGATCCACGAATGTCGCTCGGCGAGCTGACGGATGCCCGTGATCTGATCGGGGAGGCCGTTGTCCCCCATGTTGCCGTAGTACGCCTCGTGGAACGTCTTGGAGCGCATGGGCGTGCCCATGGCGTCCAACTCGATGACCACGAAACCGAGTGCGGCGATGGCCTGGTGGTCCCGGTGCGACGCCCGGAAGCTCCGGCTCCCGACGCTTCCCGACTGGGGGCCC
>CALJKZ010000120.1 GCA_937983085.1 uncultured Gemmatimonadales bacterium | reverse complement strand
GCGTCGCCGTGGCCGCCACCCGGCAGGGCGGCTTCGTCCCGGTGCCCCCGGACGAGAGCTTTCCTTCGTCCCCGGTGCTGTGCTTCGTGCACGCGGGAAAAAACGTGTGCGTCTGGGTGCGGGGAGAAGGCGTCGGCCTCGGGGGCCGGCAGCACTTCTACTACACCATCGACAACGGGTCGCGCTCCACGGGCTTTTTCTCCGCAGAGGACGCTCGCGCGGCCGCCGTGGCCCTCATCGACGGGACCTGATCCCCTGAGCGACCGCGACCCCGTGGTAGAGTCGGCTCCGATGGCCCCTTGGCCTTACCCGGCTCCCGTGGCCCCTCCGCCGCATCCCAACCCCATCGGATTGGGGTGGATCCTGCTGACCGCCGGCATGTTCGTGGCGAGCGCCACGGTCATCGGCGTGACGGTTCGGCGCCGCCGTGAGCAGGCCCAACCAAAACCCATCGTCGTTCCTCCCGGGCCCCCGCCGGGACCGAGGCCCAGGCCTGCACCCACGCCGAGACCGACGCCGACGCCGACGCCGCCGCCCCCGGCCGACGCAGCGATCCACCGCGAGCACCGGCTCCAACTGGCGAGCCTTCGCTACCCGGTGGAGATCAACGAAGCGCCGCCTCCGACGGGCACCGTTCGCCAGTTCCAGATCGATGCCAACCGCGTGGGCGAGTGGATGATCGAGCACGACTTCGAGGTGCCCTACGCTCGACTCGTGGTCGACGGGGACCTCGGGCCCGCCACCGAAAACGTCCTGCGCCTGTACCACATGGCGAGCTTCAGCTGGCCCTTCACGTGGCCCGACGTCGTGCAGGCGGCCCGCAACAACGTGCCGCCCGACGACCTGTTCGAGGCATTTCTCGGCCATCTGGAAGAGCCCTAATCACGGCCTCGTGCCATGATCCTCGACATCCGCAGTACCCAGGAGTACGCCGAGGGCCACATCGAGGGCGCGGTCTTGGTGCCTACGCCCCGTCCCCCCTTGAGCCTTCTGCAACGGGCGACCCTGCGCGCACGCTTGGAATCGGTCACCGCGACGCTGCCCCGAGGCAGCACCGTGGCGGTCTACTGCAAGAAGGGCGTTCGGTCGGCCCTCGCGGCCTCCATGCTCCGGGCCATGGGCTACGACGTCGTCGACTGGGGCGGCATCGAAGGCACCTTGCTGCCCGCCTTGGTCGCCCGTGGCGAGGTTTCTTGGTCGGGGTGATGGGCGTCGAACCCACCGCTTCCTGATCCCAAATCAGGCGTCGCACCCCGCGACTCCACCCCGAAAGGTCGAGGTCGGCCTGCTGCCGGCGCGTGGGCGCAGCAGCAGGCTAGGCCGGAGTCGGAAGCGGAAGCAGTCGTTCGCCACACGCGGGCAGGCGCCCAAAGGCGCGTGCAGTCATGCGGGAGAGGACCACTTCCATGACGAGGGGATAGGCGAAGAAGAACGGTGCGTCAACCCTCTTCGTCTTCTTTGTCCTCCTGGGCGTTCACTCGGGCGAAAGCCTCATCGAGGGCGACGAGGCCATCGAGCATCTCGTCCCAGGTCGCAAAGAACCGCCAGGTCGGGTAGCTCGGCAACGCCTGGTATCCGGGCCGGCGGTCGGGGTCAGGCCCGAAGAGGCGCCTCCACTGCGAATGAGAGGCGGCCACGGCCCCGACCGCGCCGGTGTCCGGAATGGAGATACGGCGGCGGGGATGGTCGTCGCGCCACCAAAAGCCGCTCGCGCTCTGACGGCGGTAGCCCACCCCCGGGCCATCGGTCAAAAGCTCGATCCACACGGGACCGTAGAAGGGGCGCCATGGGTCACCCTCGCGCAGACGCTCCCCGGTGGCGGGGTCGCGCGGAAACAAGGTGGCGTCGAGGAAGCGCTCGACGTCGGGGCGGCGGTAGGGATTGGGGCGAAGGAGCGCCCGACGGATGGCGTCCGGGTCCACGCCCCATGGTAGCGCGCCCCTTTCGAACACTCACGAAGTGTCGCCCTTTCGGGACTCGGCTCCTGGCGGCGATCTAGGCCAGGATCGCGTGATGGGGGCCCGTGGGGCGCACCCTGATGCCGCCGGGCCAGTCCTCGCGGTGGTCGGGGAGGATCCGCGAGAATCCGGGGTGCCCGCTCTGCAAAAGGGCGTCCTGCCAGACCAAGAAGGGCTCGAGCTCCTCGTCGGTGAAAAAGAGGTGGTAGACGAAATGCCGCCCCCCCGGCACGCCCCGGTAGGTCTGGGCAAGCGTGGCATGGTGGCGAAGGCCGACCTTGTCCGGGGCGGGCACCCGGGCATCCACGTCGTAGACCCAGGCCACGTGGCCGCTCGCCTTCCCGGTGACGAAGAGCTGCTGGATCAACGCGGCGCCGACCAGCTCCGAAAAAAGGTCCCAGGGAAGAACGATGCGACCCATGCGGTTCGCGGAGCGGAGGGACTCGTAGTCCTCGGCCTCCAAGTCGAGCCCTACGTGACCCAAGAGGTCGGAGTGCGACTCCTCGTGCTCCTCGAACCAGTCGTCGACGCGACTATGGGCGTCCTCGAGGTCAGACGCCACGACCACGAGATCCACGTTTGGGGCGACCGCCCATGCATACAAGAACTGGGCGGGGGCGCGGCCGGCTCGGGCCGCGCCCACCCGGGGCCACAGGGCATCCAAGTCGAGCGCGTCGGCATTGAGAAGCCAGTAGGTGGAACCGTCCTCGCGCTCTATCGGGACGATCCGCCCCCATGCCGCGGTGCTCACCGCCGTGTCGAATGCCTCCTGGAGGAGCCCGTATTGCCGGCCGAGGTCCTGGTTGGCGCGGGCGATCTTCTGAAAGGTGGCGAACTCTGCCGTGGTCAGCACTTCGCTCAAGGGCGAATACCCGTCGGACAGAAGGTCGTAGAGCCACGAAGCGACGTCCTCGGGGTCGTCGGAAAGATCCTCGGCCGCCTCTTCGCGGCGCGGCTCGGGCAGCCCCTCGATGAAGCGCTCGACGAACGCGGAGGCGCTTTCCTCGAAGGCCCACGCCGCACGTCGAAGCTCCCATGGCTCGTCGCCGTAGTGTTCGTGGAGCCGTTGGTCGGCCGCCACAAGCTCCGCCGGCCCGGCGTCCTCTCCTTCGCGGGCCCGCTCGAGGGCCATGTCGAGCTCGACCCAGCCCCACTCGGGCAGGCGGTAGCGCTCGTGGGGAGGCGCCGATTCGGCCAGGCCGGCGCTCCCCTCAGCCCCCCGCCGCGACGAGGCGGGCCCCGATGCAGGTGAGGTCGGTGGCGTCCGTGAGGTTGGTGACCTCCATGGTCAGGATGTCGCCCTTGACGACTCCCACCACGGCCGCGGTCGTGAGGTTGAAGGGGAACCCGGCGAGGACCTGGCTTCCGATCTCCGTGTTGGGCACGGCGGTGCCGTTTTTGGCCAGGCGGATGCGTCCCTCGACGAACCCGCCCGCCTTGGTGAGACTGACGGAGGCATAGAGGATGACGCCCATGGGCTTGCTTCCGACGAACTCGAGCTCGCCGGGGGTGCCGGTGGCCATGAATTCCTTGTTGGACGTGTCGGGCAAGAAGGGGCCCACGACCGGGGCAAAGGCCGCGCCGGATCCGGGGATCGGGATCGCGCCCGCGTTGGGGACGGAGTACCCGATGCCGCCGGCGACCATGGGGCTTTGGCTGTCGAGGATGGCCAGGTCGGTGAGCAGGCCCGCGGTGTCCTTGGGGCTCTCCACGCTCAGGCGGCAGGTACCGGAGGGCCCGGTGATCTGGAGTAGCCCCCCTTGGGGCACCACCACGGGAGCGGGGAGGAAGGCGCTCGAGAGGCCGGTGAGGTCGAGGACGTCTTTGACCTTGACGAAGGTGCCGTCTCGCATCTCGGCCAGGATGCAGACGCGGTCGCCGGAGGCACCGACGTCGGCGCCGAAGTCGAGGAGAAGCGGGGTGACCGCACGGGGACCGATGGACCCTCCGATCCCCAGGTCGGGGTCGATGAGGCCCAGGTTGTTCTCGACCGCAGGGACGTAGATCTGGGAGTTGGGTTCCTTGGCCGTGGGCGTGTCGACGTCGATGTCCACGACCGGCGCCGGCGTGTCCCCGTCAAACAGTCCCGGGACGACGTAGTCGATGGTGAGGCTTTGTGCGGGGGAAGCAGGCGGCATGCCCCCATGGTACCCGAGGACCGCGGTCAGCGTGGCGCGAGATGCACCCAGGCCCCCGAGACCCGGGGTCCTTGGGGGTCCTTTCCGTGGCGCCAGACCATGACGACGGTGTTGGGCGAGCCGGTGCGCCCAAAGTCGATCTGGCCCTGCGGCGTGCGCGGGGCGTCTCGCTCGTCGCGTAGGTACAGCTGCGCGTACCGACGCTGTCGCGCTGGCGTGTCGGGAGCAGGGCCGAGTTCGACCGTCCAACCGCGCCCCGAGAAGTCGTGGCGCGGTGCGGGCTCGGAAAGGACCCTCATGGGAAAGACGCGGATCGGGGGCCGGTCCGGGTCACCTCCGTAGGGCTCCCAGTCCGTGTAGATCCACTGGATCTCGACTTCGTCGCCAGGGCGAAGGCCGAAGAACACCGCGGCGTCCTGCGCAAAGCGACGGCGGCGGAGCACCATCCGCGCGTAGTCGCGCCCCGGCGAGGGGGCCGTCAGCCAAAGCTCGAGCTGGACCGGAGCCGCCACCGGGGGCCCATTGTAGCCCCCTGCCGCCTTGCTCACCGCCCGCGGGGCGCGGTAGCGTGATCGCATGCTGCCTTCCGCTCCTGCCGGCACCCAGTGGGTCCCTTTCCAGTCGCTCGACGCGGGCGCTCTCGTCCGGGAGTTCTCCATCGACGCCCAAGGGAACGTCACCGTGACGGGTCGGGAGGGCACCTTGGTGGCCGGTAGCCAGTTCCCGAGCACGGCCTTCGAGGACCAGCGCTCGATCTGGGAGGTGGACTACGGCGACGGAGGGTTCGACCCCGGCGACGGCCAGCTCCAGCCCTACCTGTACGGGGGGATCCGCACCCGGGGCGGTGCGCAGGACACCCACATGGCCCTGGTCGCCGCGTAGTGTTAGACGCTCACCCCGCCGCGGGGCGAGCGCTCTTGCTCGACCTCTTCGTCCCCGTCATCGTCGTCGAGGTAGAAGGGGGCCGATAGGACCCCGATGTGCTCGGCGGCGTTTTCGGGCAAACGGGCGAGCGCCATTTCGCGGGCGAGCTTGGTGGAGAACTTCCGAAGCCGCGAACGGATCTGGCGCTGCTCGATCTCGGTGAGGTCGGCGAAAGACCCCTGCAGGTCGATTGCGAACCCCACGTGGCGCGGGTTGATGGTTCCGTCCTCGCGGAGGACCGAGCGCTGGACCGGGTGGTCTTTGAGCACATCGCGGAGGTCCTCCTCGGAGATGGCGGGAGGATCTTGGAAACCCAGCGTGTTGGGCGGCTGGAGTTCGTCCGCGATGTCTTCCTCGTCGTTCTCGTCGACGCCGGGAGGGGGCGGAAGGTCGAGCGGCGCGTTGCCGGTGCCCTCGCACGCCGGGCACGGTTGGCGGTCGAGAAGAACGTCGTCCCGCATGAGTTCGGCGTAGGGGTGCCGGATCACCATGCGGCCGTCCGGCATCCCGGGGCTCGATACGTTGACGATCTCGCCGGTGCCCTCACAGGCCATGCACGGGTAGGGGTTCTGGCCGCTACCCCGACAGTACTCGCAGGTCTCGATCTTGGTCTCGACATCGTCGCGGAAGAGCGCTCGGTACTCGCTGCTCATGCAGACGAGCCAGCCCTGGGACGTCTTGTAGAGGGTGCGGGTTCCTTCGCCCCCGCAACCAAAGCAGCGGTCGGCGGGAGCGTCCGTGATGGAGGGGTCAGGGCCGAAGTCGTCGGGGGGGGGACGGGAAGGCTCGGGCATGGGAGGTTTTTAGCACGGGGCCGAAGAACCCGGCCGAAGCCCAGGGGTGTTAGGCTCTGCTGTGATGGCGACCGAGCCGAGGACCCAGTCACCCACGCCGTTCGATGCCCGTTACGCTGCGCACAAGGAGTCCTTCGAGCCTCTGATCGAGCGCTGGTCCGTGGTCCCCACAGGCGCCCGCTACGGGGGGTGCGGCGTGGGCAACTGCGGCGGCCAGGATTGCCTGGACCCCTTCGTCTCGGTCCATCGGGCTCGGAGCGTCTCGCGGACCCGGCTCTACGACCCCCTCGTGCTCATGACGTACTGGCCCGACGGGACCTCGGCGGCCGCGGGTCCCATGCTGCGCATCAACGGGGAAGATCTCGGCTTCATCACGCGCAAAGAGGACGACCCCCAAGACAGTCGCTTCGAAGGTTTGCAAAATCGAGTCCGCAAGCGGTTTGGCCAGCGGGCGGTGGAAGCCATCGACAGCCATGCCTCGGCCCTGGCCAACCGCCCCCTGGGGGAGCCCACCCCTGTGGCCTTGCAGGACCTGCGACTCGTTCCGTGCGCGGTCGGGCGCCTGCAACTGCTCTTTGACGAAACGGGACACGCCGACGACGCGACGACGCACATCCCCGAGGGAGCGCCGCTACCCGCGACGCCCTGCCCGGGGCAGCACCACCTCCACTGACCCCTAGCCCACCAAAAAAGTCCGGCCGGAGGACCATTCCTCCGGCCGGCACCCAGCAGAGCAGAGCCAGGAGACCACCGAGGTTCCCAGCTCGACAACCCTAGCACTCACGGTGGCTCGCGGGGAGCGCGGGTGCCTGGTACCATCGCGTTCCGGTGGCCCTCATGGCCGAGCACAAATCGAACCCGCTGGGGGAGCCATGGCGCTCCGCCTTGAGCCCCCATGTCGTCTTCGAGCTCGAGACGATGGAGTGCCAAGCCCGCGCCGCCCTGGTGCAGGCGGAGCGGGCATACGAGGAAAAGCGCTGGGCCGAGGCGGAACAGTGGGACGTGTGGGCGGAAAGCCTGGTGACCGAGTTGGAACACCGTCTGGAGGCGATCACCGAGGATTTCGACCCCCACGAGGGCCACGAGGCACCACAGACTCGAGTCATGGACCCACCCGAGGTCTACTTGGCGTCGCAGTACGAAGCCTACCTGCGCGGCGTCTCGCACTTCCGGACGTGGGACGAACTGGCCGGTCACCTCCGCGCCTATCTCGAGGAATACTCGGGGGCCCCTGTCCAGGCCACCAACGCCCAGATCCTCGACGCGGCCCATGACGCATCCCAAGCCAAACTCGAGCGCCTTGCTCGGCTCGCGGGGCGAGCCCCTAACCCCGTCGACGCCATGGGGACGCTGACGCATCTTGGTCCCGACGAGGTCTTCGCCAAGGCGAGCTCCCACCGCGCCTTCGCCCAGGTGCAACGCGTGCTGGGGCGCCGACCCGACACCTTTTACAACCTGAGCCTCCGTCGGGCGGCGGCCACCTATCACTTTCTGGTCACCCGGGCTGAGTTTGAGGCCATTCAATCGATCAAGGGCGTGGGCAGAGCCCGCCTCGGCCGTAAGGGTGAGTGGGGCCAAACCCTGAGCTTGTTGGGCTGAGATGAGCTTCGTCAAACCAGCGCAGACGCTCACGGTCCAATACGACGTCGACGCTGTCGACGGCGTGACGCCCTCGCGCCCCATTAGTCGCGACCCCACCTCGGCCGCGTTCGTCACCCCAAATGCCGAGAACATCTACGTCGTCGACCAGGACGCGGTGGGCCTGGTGGACCCCGACTTGGGGGCCGGCGGAAGCCTGGGGGATCGCTTCATCCCGTGGGTCGAGGTTTGCGTCGACGAGGCGGCCGACGTCGAGCTCGCGCTGGTGGACGGCGAGGACACCAGCAAGGTGCTCGATGTCATTGTGCTGGGGGCCGCGCTTCCCAACCGCCCTCTCTTTCACGAACGAGAGTTTCGCGTTCCGCAGGGCGGCTTGTTGCGCGTCACGGCCGACCCCACCGACGCCGGGGTCAAAGTCAGGCTCCGGATCCTCACCGAGTGCGAGGACTGTGGGGGGTCCGGGTCTGGCGCCCCTGGTCCCCCGGGACCGACGGGCCCGCAGGGGAGCACAGGCCCCGCCGGCCCCACGGGCCCCGCCGGCCCGACCGGCCCCCCGGGGCCGTCGGGAGGG
>CALJKZ010000119.1 GCA_937983085.1 uncultured Gemmatimonadales bacterium | reverse complement strand
TCACGAGACGCCCCTCGCCGGTATCTCCAGTCTTCTCGTGCACCGCGCCCGTCCGATCGTTCATGAGGCGCGGGAAGGGAGGCTTCACGCGCTCCAGGAGCGACGTGTCCCGCTCCAGCACCTCCAGTTCGTCGCTGCACCGCTCTAGGGCACGCTCCACCAGGTAGGAAACGAACTCCTCCTGGAGATGCATGTTGTCGTTGGAGTCGGCGAAGGCGACCTCGGGCTCCACCATCCAGAACTCGGTGAGGTGTCGACGCGTCTTCGACTTCTCCGCCCGGAAGGTGGGGCCGAAGCAGTACACCCTTCGGAAGGCCGGACACGCCGCTTCCACATAGAGCTGGCCGGTCTGGGCCATGTACGCCGACTCGCCGAAGTAGTCCGTCTCGAAGAGCGTGCCCGCGTGCTCTCCGATGGCGCCGGTGAGGATCGGCGTGTCGATACGGACGAAGTCCCGGTTGTAGAAGAAGTCGTGGACCGCCTGCTCCACCTCGGCCCGGATGCGCAGGCCCGCCCTCTGGAGGGACGAGCGGAGCCAGAGGTGCCGGTGGTCCATGAGGAACTCCACCCCGTGCTCCTTGGGCTGGATGGGGTACTCCTCCGCCAGCGACACCAGCTCGACGTGGGTCACCCCGAGCTCGTAACCACCCGGCGCGCGGTCGTCGGCCTTCACTTCTCCGGTGAGGGCTACAACGGACTCCTGGGTAAGGGCCTGTTGGACGTCCCATACCGCTTCGTCGACCTGGCTCTTCACCAGCACGCCCTGGACGATGCCCGTGCCGTCGCGGACGACGGTGAAGGACACCTTCCCGTGGCCGCGTGTCGCCTCGACCCACCCCGTGACGGTGACCTCTGCTCCCACATGGTCACCGAGCTGCTTGATCTCGATCATGCCGGGAGAATGCGAAGATTGGCGCCGGAGGGGAACCCGGCATCGCGGCCTGCTTCTCCGGGCCGGTCGACTCTACCCGACGCCGTACATCTCCAGGCGATGTCGATATCGGCCGATGAGGTGCTCCTTGATCTGGGCGTGCTCGGGGCGGCCCAGCTTCGGGTCGGAGGCGACGAGGGCTCGGGCGTCGCGTTGGGCCACGGCCAGGAGATCCTCGTCGGCCATGAGATCGGCGAAGCGGAGGACAGGATCCTTCCCGTGCTGCTGACTCCCGAAGAGGTCGCCCTGCCCGCGAATGCGGAGGTCGGCGCGGGCGATGGCGAAGCCGTCCAGCGTATCCCTGAAGATCTTCAGGCGCTCCAGCGCCTCCTCCCCCGGATCGGCGACCAGGATGCAGTGGCTCGTTGCCGCTCCCCGCCCCACCCGTCCTCGGAGCTGGTGGAGCTGGGACAGGCCGAACCGCTCGGCGTGCTCGATGATCATCACAGACGCGTTGGGTACGTCGATGCCCACCTCCACCACCGTCGTGGCTACGAGGACGTCGACATCGCCGGCCGCGAAGGCTCGCATGACGGCGTCCTTTTCACCCGAGGGAAGCTGGCCGTGGAGCAGACCGACGCGGGCATCCGGGAAGACCGTCTCGTCCAAGCGGCGGTGCTCCTGGGTGGCGGACAGCAGGTCCACCTTCTCCGACTCCTCGACGTGGGGGTACACCACGTAGACCTGCCGCCCTTCGGCGACCTGCTCCCGGACGAAGTCGTAGATGGCGTCGCGCTGGGAGGGTGCTCGCAACGCCGTCACGACGGGGGTCCGCCCCGGCGGCATCTCGTCGAGCACGCTCAAGTCCAGGTCCCCGTACAGGGCCATGGCCAACGACCGGGGAATGGGCGTCGCTGACATCACCAGGACGTCGGGGCGCCCGTCGTCCCGCTCGTACAACGCCATTCGCTGCTTCACCCCGAAGCGGTGTTGCTCGTCGATGACCACCAGCCCCAGGTCGGAGAACCGCACGCCCTCCTGAATGAGGGCATGGGTGCCCACGATGAGGCCAGCCTCGCCGCTCTCGATGGCGTCGAGGGCGGATCGACGGTCGGCGGTGGACTGGCTCCCTGTGAGGAGCGTCACCGCCACGCCGAGGGATTCGAGCATCTGGCCGATGCCACGGGCGTGCTGCTCGGCCAGGATCTCCGTGGGAGCCATGAGGCACGCCTGACGGCCTCCTTCCAGGGCGAGGAGCATGGCGAAGACGGCCACCGCCGTCTTTCCCGACCCCACGTCCCCCTGGAGCATCCGGTTCATCCGACGATCCGACGTCATGTCGGCGTAGATCTCCCGGAGTGCCCCGGCCTGTGCATCCGTGAGGGAGAATGGCAGGGCCTCGTGGAGGGGCCGGATGAGCTCGTTGGTGCGCTCGTGCACGATGCCCGGCTGGAGCTCCGTGGCCTGCCGGCGCGCCTGCGCCTGGACGAGCTGAAGGAAGAAGAGTTCGTCGAAGGCCAGGCGACGGCGGCCACGCTCGGCGTCGTAGAGCGACTCGGGCCTGTGAAGCTGAGCCAGAGCCTGCCGGAGGCGCGGCAGTTCGAGGGTCTCCAACGCACCTGCCGAGAGATACTCGTCCGCGTCGGACCACTCGAGAAGGGCGTCGAGGTTCTGCTGGAAGATGGACCGGAGCGCCCACTGGGGGCGGTCCTCGGTGGCCGGGTACGTCACGAAGATGAGCCCCGAAGCCTCGTCCACCGCTCCGCTTTCGCCCCGGGCCAGGACCGTGTACTCCCGAGGCTGCAGCTGACGACCGTGAAAGAACTTCACCTTTCCGCTCACGAGGAGCGTATCGCCCTCACGGAGCTTCCGGTCGAGCCAGGGTTGGCCGGGCCACGCCACCGTGATCATCCCCGACTCGTCCTCGAGAACCGCCTGGAAGATCCGCAGTCCCCGCCGGGTGGGGATGACCCCCTTCGAACGGATGCGCCCGATGGCGCTGGCCTCCATCCCCACCTCTAGACGCCCGATGGGCTCGACGGTGGAAGCGTCGTCGTACCTGCGAGGCACATGGTACAGGAGGTCGCGGGCCGTGGTCACGCCGAGTTTGACGAAGGCGTCCGCCCGCTTGGGACCCACGCCCTTCATGAACTGCACCGGCCGGTCGAGCTGGGAGTAGCTCACGACGACCGGCGCCCCCGCCCCCGGTGCACTAGTGCGCCTGGACAGAAATACGGTGAAGCAGCGAGAGGGGTGCGGCGCTCGATCCTCCGAGGCGCGAGAAGGAGGAATAGCCATAGCTATTGCGACGACGAGAAACGAAGCAGGGCGAGATGCAGCGCCACTCGAATGCCATCGTGTTTCTGTCCAGGTGCACTAGCCGAAGACCCCCTCGACGAAGGTGTCGACGTCGAACGTCTCGAGGTCGTCCAACCCCTCTCCGGTACCCACCAGCTTCACCGGGATTCCGTACTCTTCCCGAAGGGCGAGAACGATGCCGCCCCGTGCCGAGGAATCCATCTTGGCGAGGACGATCCCCGTGGGCTCCACGGCCTTCGAGAAGGCCTCGACCTGCCGAACCGCGTTCTGCCCCACGGTGGCGTCCAGAACCATGAGGGTCTCGTGCGGAGCCCTACCGAGGCGGCGGCGCACCACCCGGTCGATCTTCCGCAGCTCCTCCATGAGACCCCGATTGGTGTGGAGACGGCCTGCCGTGTCGATGAGGAGGACGTCGGTTCCACGGGCCTCGGCCGCCTCGAGGGCGTCGAAGGCCACCGCTGCCGGATCTCCTCCTTGCTGCCCCCGGAGGAAATCGGCCCCGATGCGCTCGGCCCACGTTTCCAGCTGGGCCACGGCACCAGCGCGGAAGGTGTCGGCAGCGGCCACCATGACCGACCGTCCTTCCTGGATCAGGTAGTGGGCCAGCTTGGCCACGGACGTCGTCTTGCCGACGCCATTGACCCCGACGATGAGGTAGACCGTGGGTCCCTCGTCGGCCGCTCGAAGGCCGTCGTCGGGACCCTGACCCAGGATCTCGGTGATCTCCTGCCTGAGGATGGTGGAGAGATCCTGGCTGCCGCGGGCCTTACCACGGCGCAGGGCCTCCTCGGCCCGATCGGTGAGGCGCAGGGTCACGGGGACGCCGAAATCGGCGGCCAGAAGCCGCTCCTCCAACTCCTCCAGAGACTCGGAGTCGATTCCTCCTGCCACCACGCGGACATCGGTGAGGGCGAGGTCCACCACCCGTTTCCAGAGTCCCTTCTTCCGTTCGGGCTTCTTCTTGAAGAGCCGAGCCATACGTTCCGTGCCGAAGCGCGTATCTATCTCAATCCGCTGCGACGACGCGCGATCCATTCGCCGCAGAGGAGGGTGATCACCAGAAGGTAGGGCCACGGTGACGTCCGGAGGGGTGACCCTGCGCGAACGTCCGTTTCCCCCGCTCCGGCCGTAGAGCCTTCGAGGACCGAGGTGTCCCGACGGGGTAGCATCTCCAGCGTCGTCGACGCCACGTCGAAACGCCCGGATCCCAGCGTGTCTCCCGCGAGGGACAGGACGGCGAAGTCGTATGCGGCCGGTGGCAATGCCGGGATCGACGCCGACTCGCCCCCGGCGACGACCGTATCCTGGACGACGGAATCTGCGACCTGCACCCGGATCCGCACCTGGGACGTATCCGCCGGAAGACGCCATTCCACCGGCGTGCCCCGCGCCGCGACCCAACGTACCGGACGAGGTTCCACCGCGGCCATGCTCCGATCGGCCAGCAGCCAGCCGGCCACCCCCGACCAGAGGCGCCGGTAGGTCTCGCGACCGTCTTCGCGCATGGCCCACCGCCAGAATCCGGAAGCCAGCGCCACCACCGTCCGCCCCTGCGGTCGGTTCGACAGAACCAACGCGCTCCGGGGGACGCCGGCTCCACGGAGCTGGACCTGGAGCGGCGGCGCCTGAACGGGTGTCGTCGACGCCAGAAGCCCCGTCAGAGGAGGAAGCCCGTCCAATACCGCACCCGAAAGGGCCCCGGCCATGGGGGACGTCGGTACGTCGGGCGACACGTACCACTCGCCCGGAGTCGGCCCTTCGAGGGAGAGCCCCACAGCCTGGGCGCCGCCCGGATCTCGGGGAAAGACGATGCGCCGCCCGGGACCTTCGGCGACGGCCCGGACCCAGGGCTCGACGCCCTCGTGGAGTCCGTGCAACACCAGGAGCGTGGCGTCGGAGGCTGCCCGGCGCACCGTGACCGAGTCCACGACCCCGCCCCGGTCCGCGGCTCGACCCATGGGCACGTAGCGATCCGGCCCTACCCTGAGGTAGCCGGACGCAGGCAGACCGGTGACCTCACCCAGGACCGGCATGAGATATCGCGGCTCCCAGTCCGGCCGGAGCGACACCACCACGAGCCCCCCCTCTTCGAAGCCCACGTTGGCGAAGGCGACGGCGACGTCATCGTCGGGGAACGCATCGCCCGCCTCCGGACCGCCGGCGGCCGCCACCCGACGAGCTGTGTAGCGGACGCGTCCACTCGTTGCGGGAGTCGGGAGCCCGACGGACGTCGCGGCGCGGAGTCCCGGCGACGGCGTGGCCACCGCCACGGTGGCCACGGGCCGACCCTCTTCGAGGATCTCCACATGGATGGAGTCCCCGACCCCGTTGCCGAAGACCTCGAGCTCGGCCGTCGGGGTCCCATCGGCTCTCGAGAGGTCGGCAACGCTGAAGCGCGCGATCCCGGCGTGTCCTGTCGAGTCGCCGAAGATCTCGGCGCTGAGTTCCAGGGGCAGGGCCGCCAGAGCCGATCGCACGGCCACCCCGTCCTCGAGTCGCCCGTCCGTGAGCACCCTCACCTCACCGGCTCCCGACTCTGCGGCCGCCGCCAGGGCCGGCGCGAGGCGACTGCCCATCCGATCGGGCACGTCCGCGTCGGCGGCACCGAGGTCGCCGTCGCCGAAGGGCACCACCCTCCACCCCTCCGAAGCGAGGACGTCGGCCCGCTCCCTCGCACGCTCCCACGCGCTCGAGCCGTCCGACTCACGGGCCGCCATGCTCAACGAAGCGTCGAGGAGCACCCAACGGGACGAAGCCCCGGATCCGTCGCCCACGGGCAGGCGGGGGTTGAAGAGCAGCAGCAGGATCACGACGAGGACCAATGCGCGGACCCCGGCGAGCCAACGTCCTGCGGCGACGCGCAGCTCGACGCGCGTGTAGACCCAGAAGGAGTACGCGACCAGCGTGGCGGCGAGGGCGCCGAAGAGGAGAGCCTGCGTCACGACACGCCGTCAGATCCGTGAGGGTCCACCGTCTGGGAACCCGAGGACAGCAGCGTCAAGCGGCCCTTACGCCCCTCCGGCAGGCTGCTGCACCGGCCTGTCTCGGGCCTCTTCGGAGGCCTCGGCTTCCGCCAGGAAGCTCCGGACCGGACCCGCGGGGGGAATGGACTCGAGGAGGGCCATGCGGCCGGACATCTCACCCCGCCAGCGACCCATGTCGTCCGCCGGCACCGGGTCCCCGGCCGGGAGGTCCACCGAAAGCGGATCCATGTGCTGTCCGCTGCGGAGCATCTCGTAGTGGAGGTGGGGTCCGGTGGCGAGACCGGTCATGCCCACGTAGCCGATGACGTCGCTCTGTTTCACCCGTCTGCCCACGGTCAGGCCTCTCCTGAACCCGCTCAGGTGGCCGTAGCGCTTTACGAAACCGGCGGGATGACGGATCTCCACGGCGTTGCCCAGACCGCCCTTCGGCCCTCGATGGATGATGACACCATCCGACGTGGCCATGACCTCCGTTCCGGCGTCGGCGGCGTAATCGACGCCCCGGTGGGAGCGCCACCGCTTGAGAATGGGGTGGAACCGGGCGTTGGTGTAGCGACTGGAGATCCGGCGGTACGTGAGGGGCCGCAGCAGAAACGCGCGTCGCACGGAACGACCTTCGAGATCGAGGTACGCACCCCGGCCGACCCCGGGGCGACCGAAGGAGACGGCCAGGTAGGGCGAACCGAGGGGCGGCGACACGCC
>CALJKZ010000118.1 GCA_937983085.1 uncultured Gemmatimonadales bacterium | reverse complement strand
GTGCCGCGCGCGGCGCATAGGCCGCCGTTCGAGGAGACGCCGGCCGTAAGCCCGATTCCGACATCAGGAATGAGCTTACGCCAGGTGGGGGTAGGACCGGGTCGGTCCTCGAGGACCGCGCTTAGGGAGTCGTGAGAGATCTGCAGATCTCCGAACGCAGAGCGCAGCGCCACGTAAGCTTCCATCTGGCGGCCGAACGCCGCATCCTGGGCCACGATAACGCTGTCCTGGGCCACGATGACTCGGTCACGCGCCAGGAGGTCTTCGAGGCACTCCTCTGGGGCCTCGTCGACTGGGCGCAGTTCGGCGCGGAGACGCTCAACTTCTGCCTGCGCCCGGTGCGCTCGCTCGTGGGCCACCAGCGCCTCGTGCGACACGGAGTCGGCCTCTGCGGCCGCTTCGGTAGCCTGGGTTGCCAACACCTCCGCCCGGGCGACGGCTTCGGCGGCACGAACCGCCCAACGAGATGCCCTCGCACCCGACAGCACGGCCGAAGCCAACGCTATGAGCACGAGGGCACCCACGGCCCCCGCCACCCAACGGGGGATGGCCATGTCAGCTCTTGCCGACGCGGATGTCTGCTGCCCCCAAGGTCGTACCCGCCGCCACGATACGAGTACACGGCATGGGGTGCCAAATACCCGCCGCTACAGCCGGCATCACAATCGACGCGGTCTGGTCTGGGGGTTGGATCTCTACATCACCCGATGTACCGACCCAAATACACGTTCCTTCGGTTTCACCATCCTCAAAAACGAGATCCGCGTCAAGCACAGGTTGGATAACCTGTCGCGGGCCACGGATCGCTTTGATGGTCGTACTACCAGCGTTCGGCGCCATTTACGCCCCCTCCAGGGTGTTTGTCAAGCCGACGGGGGCTATCAACCCCCGCCGGCCCGATGCCTCTTAGACCTCGGTGAGGTCGTAGAGGTGGTACAGGACGTGGCCCTGAATCCGGTTCTCGTCAATGAGAGCCCGGAACCGGTCGTTGGTGTTGCCGGAGACGCTGCCCAGGGTCGGGGCACCCCAAGCCAGGCTTCCGCCTGTCTCAGTGGTGTCGATGAGGTTCCCTAGCTCGCCGGGAATAACTGCGTAAACACGCAGCACCGTCGTGCTGATCTTTTCAGCAACGACCCCGGGGTTTCTCGTCATCGACGCGGCGTAGCCGTCTCCGGCTTCCGCTGCGTCCAAGTTGATGGCTGCCACGAGGTGGTCGATGCTTTCCTCCGCATCAGCCCCCACGAGGACGTTGCCATCAACGTCCGTGAGCGTTGCCTGGAAGGTGTAGGCCTTCCCAGCAATCGTCACAATCTCGGTATCAGCCGCGTTCCCGGAGAACGTCAGATCCCCCTGGGCGCGGACCACAGTCACGCTATTTGCCATGGTATCGTTCTCCTCAGATTAGGCCGTGGTCAGGTCAGCGATGAGTCCCAGCCCCTTCTCCTGCTTCACCTCGAGCGAACCCTCACCGATGATGACGCGCTTCATGGCGTCCCCGGTCTCCGGCACCCTCTTGGTGAAGAACGGACGCAGCCAGCGCATAGCCAGCCAACGCCAGTCCAGGACGTGGGCATCCCGCGGCCGCTGGAAGCGGTTAGGGATCACGCGAACCGTGTCGAAGTCACCGACGTACACGTCGGCGGATGCGATGATCGCGGTCGGAGAGGGCGCGACATTCGACTGGTCGAAGTTGCGCGTCACCTCACCACTGAAACCAGAGACCTGCTGCTTGTTGAACGGCCCAACCATGAGCACCCGGGCACGTCCGCCCTCGGTGAACATGCTCTGGAGCACATTTTTAAGCAGGGCCTCCGTAAAGGGCCGCTGCATGCCGTCCGTCCGGACGTCGCCGGGCACCCCCGCGGTATAAACCGGGCTGGCACCGTCGGCCGCCTCATCGACGTTCGTCTTCACGAACGCCAGGAGTGGGGCGAGCCTCCGGGGGACATTCGAACCACCCATGTCAGCTGCCTGGTTGGACAGGAGGATGGTCTCCAGATCCCGCTTGATCTCCGCGGAACGAAGCTCCATCTGATACGCCATCTCGGACGCCCGACCGGCCTTGTCGACCGCCTCGAGCGAGCCAGAGACGAGCGCCTCAGCCCGGAGGATCTGGCAGATATTCGCCAGCCGGACAGAAGGCGTCGCGGCCTCGAAGGAGAACTCGTCTCCCTCGACAACTGCATTGCTTCCGTCGGCGGCCTTCAACTCGTCCGTCTGCCAGTCGAACGAGATCGCACGCGCGCGAGGACCGGTCCCGATGCTAGAGAAGAACGGGGTCTCCTCCGGCGAGATGCGGTAGATGGCGTTAGAGAGATCCTCTCGCAGCCCCTTCGCGTCGTACGACTGATACGTGTTGGTGGCAATCGCCATCAGTCATTCCTGTTGTGAAGTCTCCAGGCGGTTTATCCGTCCGGAAACATGTTCTCGAACAAAGCCCGCGCGTCCTCGGGACGCCCGGTCTTCTCCAGTCGCTTCTCGAGCGCCTCCCGCTCCTTCGCTGCCTTTCGGCGGGCGGAGGTGGGCGGCTTGCGTGAACCAGGTTTGATGACCTTGGCCGTCTTCTTCTTAGCCTTGATCGTCTCCCGGCTCGACTCCAGCGCGTCGTACTTCATCGCCTTCTCGAGCAGATCAACAAGCCGGTGGTCGACGAAACCCGTCTGAACCTCCTGAGGAGTGAAGCCAGAAGCCAGAGCGTATTCGCTCATAGCCGCCGTTTCCTTCTGCAGCACCTCGGGGTCGCTCCACTGGGGGCGGGCCTCAAGGACCTTCTGCTGCTCGACCTGCGCCCACATAACCTGCTGGCGCTGGGCCTCCTCCGTTTGTTCACTGTGGGCCTTTTGGAGCAATCGCTCCGCTAGGGCCTGCTGCTCATTGAACGTTCGAAGTTCCTCCCTCTGAGCCGCCCATTTCGCAGGGTCCGTCTCTTTCAGGGAGTCATCGACCGTCGGCGCGATACCCTTCTGCAACTCCTGGAATGCCTCCAGGGCGCCAATGTACCTTGTGCGCTGTTCCCGCGTCGTCTCGTATGCCTGGATCAGCGCACGCCGATCCTCCATCGCCTCCTGCTGAAACTTCTGCCGGTCGGCGGCGGCGGCCTGAGTCTTGCGGGTATAGTCTGCGGTGCGGGAGTACCCGGCCAGGAGTTCGTCGAGCGGGACCTCGATCTCTTCGCCGTCAACCTTCACGACGTAGAGTTCAGCGTCCTCGTCGACCTCCGGAGCCTTTTCGGCCTCCTCGTCGTCCTCAGACTCCGAAGCCTCGGCCTCAGGGGCCTCCTCTTCGGGGTCGCCCTCAGCCACTTCGGCCTCAGGCTCTACTTGCTCGTCCGCGTCCGGAGATCCTTCGTCGACGGTGTCCGCAAAATCCGGGTCGTCTTCGAGTTCCTTCAGGAACAAGCTGCGGGCGTCCGGTGCGTCAGCCTCGGTCTCTTGCTCGTAGGGCATGAGGTTGCCGGGACCAATTGGTTG
>CALJKZ010000117.1 GCA_937983085.1 uncultured Gemmatimonadales bacterium | reverse complement strand
CGAAGCCCGCGAGTGGGTGAACAACGCCAAGCGGTCCCAGCTCCTGGCCTGGGGCACCGGCATCGTCATCTTCATCGAATCGAACATCACCGTACTCGTGGCGGGATCGGTGGCTCGTCCTCTCTTCGACCGCTACAAGGTCTCTCGGGAGAAGCTGGCGTACATCATCGACTCGACGTCGGCCCCCATCTGCATCCTCATCCCCTTGAACGCCTGGGGAGCCTACAACCTCCAGATTCTCGACGGGCTGGGTGTGGAGGACCCCCTCGGCGTGTTCCTCCAGTCCATCATGTACAACTTCTACGCGATGGTGGCGGTGGTCGGGGTCCTTCTGGTGATCCTCTTCGGGATCGACATCGGCCCCATGAAGAAGGCCGAGAAGCGCACGCAGGAAGGACAGGTTCTGTGGCCGGACGCCACACCGATGATCGACGAAGAGGTCCTGTCACCCCCTCCGTTGGAGGGCGTCGAGCCCAAGGCCCGGAACATGTTCCTCCCCATCGCCGCCATGGTCGTCTTCATGCCCATCGGGCTGTACATCACCGGCGGTGGCGATCTGCGGGAAGGGTCGGGCTCCACCAGCGTGCTCTGGTCCGTCATGATGGGTCTGGCCGTGGCGTGGGTTCTCCTCAAGGCCCAGGGCATCTTCACCATCGACGAGCTGGTTCGGGTGGCCCTCAAGGGGGCTGGGGCGCTCGTACCTCTGGCCCTGATCCTCATGCTCGCCATCGCCCTCGGGAACGTTGTGGAAGAGCTGGGGACGGGCGTCTACGTGGCCCAGGTCACGGCGGGGACCATGCCCAACTGGATCTACCTGCCCCTGGTCTTCCTCGTCTCCGGAGGCATCGCGTTCTCCACGGGGACGAGCTGGGGGACCTTCGCCATCATGCTCCCCATCGCGGTCCCCGCGGCGGCGACGCTGGGTCTCCCTCTGGCTCCGTTCGTAGCCGCGGCCCTGGCGGGTGGGATCTTCGGCGACCACTGCTCGCCCATCTCGGACACCACCATCATCTCGTCCATGGCGGCGGCCACCGACCACATCGATCACGTCCGCACCCAGCTTCCCTACGCCCTCATCGGAGGTGCGATCGCGTCGGTCTGTTTCGCCCTCCTCGGAGCCACGCTCTAGAAGGCTTCTGCCTCGGCACTCGCGGGGCCGGGGTGCCTTTCGAGCGTGTCTTCGACGGAGGGTCCGGAAGGCCTCGAATCGATGTAGTTTCAGAGGACCCGAGGCACCCTCGAGGTGTACCCCGGGCGCGAAGCCAGGACCATCACGACCTCGCTCATGGAGGCGCGCCGCATCGGCCTGCGCCCCGTCTGCTCGGAGTAGAGATTTGAACGTCATCGTTTGTGTGAAGCGCGTACCCGACACCGAGGCACGTATTCGTGTCGACGGCTCGGGCCACGCCATCGAGAAGGCCGGGATCAAGTACGACATGAGCCCGTACGACGCCTTCGCCGTCGAAGCCGCCCTCCGGCTCAAGGAGTCGTCCGGGGCGGGTGAGATCACCCTCTTGACGCTGGGCGACAGCTCGGCTCAGGAGACCCTCCGGAAAGGCCTCGCCATGGGGGCCGACAAGGCCGTTCTCCTCACCGGGGAGGTGAGCCTCGACGGTTTGGCCACTGCCAAGGTCCTCGCCGAGGACCTCCGCGGTTCGGACGCCCCTCTCATGCTCTTCGGCATCAAGGCGGCCGACGACGACCAGTCCCAGGTGGGCCCCATGGTCGCCGTGCTCCTGGATCGTCCCTGCGTGACGGGCGTGTCGACCTTCGAAGTCGATGGCGACAAGGCGGTCTGCCACCGGGAAGTCGAAGGCGGAACCGAGGTGGTGGAGGTCGACCTCCCTGCGGTGCTCTGCATGACCAAGGGCCCCACCGAGCCCCGTCTCGCAGCCCTCAAGGGCATCATGGCCGCAAAGCGGAAGCCCCTGGAGGAGAAGCCGGCGGCGGAATCGCCCAGCCGGGTGCGCCTCACCGCTCTGGAAGAGCCGCCGGCGCGTTCGGCCGGCCGGATCGTGGGCGAGGGCGCCGACGCGGTACCCGAGCTCGTCCGACTCCTCCGCGAAGAGGCCAACGCCCTCTGACGCCGCGTCCGACCCCCCTCGCCGCAGCGAAGGGGTCAGACCTCCGAATCCAACGAATCGATCCAACGGAGCAACATCATCATGGCGAACGTACTCGCCTTTGCAGAACAACGGGACGGACAGGTGGGGTCGTCGGCACGGGAAGCCGTCGGCGTCGCCGCCACCCTCGCCGGCTCCATGGGCGGTGAAGCCCATGCTCTCGCCCTCGGTGGTCCTGGCCTGTCGTCTTCGGCCGCGTCCCTCGGGGCGTTCGGGGCCTCGGCCATCGCCGTCGGGGAGCACGACGGTCTGGCGGACTACAACCCCGAGGGGTACGCCGACGCCGTGGTCGCGCACGTTCAGGCCGGCGACTACGGGGCGGTCGTGTTCCCGGCGAGCACCCTCGGCAAGGACCTGGCACCCCGGGTCGCCGCCAAGCTCGACGTTCCCTTGGCCAGTGACGTGACGGCGGTATCCGTGGTGGACGGGACCGTCTCGGTCCGCCGACCGGTGTTCTCCGGCAAGGCGTTCGCCGAAGTCTCCCTGGAGGCCTCTCCCGCCGTCGTCACCATCCGACCCAACGTCTTCCAGGCCGATGAGCAGGGAGAGGAGGGCACCGTGTCGACCTTCGCCCCCGACGTGGATCCGGGGAGCTGGCGCGTCCGCGTGGTGGAGCGGAAGGGTGCCTCCGACGGGAAGGTCGACGTCACCGAGGCGTCCATCGTCGTCTCCGGGGGCCGCGGCATGAAGGATCCGGAGAACTGGAATCTCCTGGAGGACCTACGCGACGCCATCGGATCCGACGTGGCCCTGGGCGCTTCGCGCGCCGTGGTGGACGCCGGCTGGCGGCCGCATGGCGAGCAGGTGGGTCAGACGGGGAAGACGGTGGCCCCCAAGCTGTACGTCGCCGTGGGCATCTCCGGCGCCATCCAGCACCTCGCCGGCATGCGGACCGCCAAGACCATCGTCGCCATCAACCGCGACGCCGACGCGCCCATCTTCGGTGTCGCCGACTACGGGATCGTCGGTGATCTCTTCGAGGTGGTGCCGAAGCTCTCCGAGGAGATCCGCGCGCTGAAGGCCGGCGACTGAGCCGACCTCGGCGGAGCTCGCCCTCGATCCGGGGAGGCTCCTGCCGCCGGGCAGGCTCCTACCGGGAGTGGGCGCCGGGCTTGCCGCCCAGAACGGGGATGGGATCCACCGGCCGCCCCCACCGCCACACCTCGAAGTGGAGGTGGGGGGCGCTGGCGTTCCCGGTGGCACCGCTGAGTCCCAGGAGCTGACCGGTCCGCACCCGATCGCCCTGACTCACGTCCACTCGGGAGAGGTGGGCGTAGGCGGTGGCGAAGCCGGCGGCGTGATCGAGCCACACCACGTTCCCGAAGCCTCGCTGGACTCCGGCGAAGCGCACGCGCCCGCCGGCCATGGCCGTCACCTGCGTGCCCGTGGGCACGTCGAGATCGACCCCGCGGTGGAGGTCCGGTCGCCAGCCCATGAATCGGAGTCCGAACCCGGACGTGAGCCGAGCGTCCACCGGCCATCGGGGAAGGGCGCATCCCGACAGCGTGGTAAGGCACACCGCGGCGGCGAGGAGAACGCCACGATGCACGCGGGTCCGCCGAGCCGCAGCGACTACCCCAACGGCGCCTCCAGCGCGCCGGGGCCTGTGTCGAGGAGCATGACCTCGACGGCCTCGCCGGCAGCCACCGCGGCGGTCTCCGGCGGCACGATGGCAAGCCCGTCCGCGCTGGCGAGTCCGGACACGAGACCGGACAGCTGTGACCCCGTGGGTTCGGCGACGGTGTCCGGGCCGTCCCGCCGCAGGCGGACCCGCTGGAAGTAGGTCAGCGCCGCAGGCGTCTCCATGCGTTCCCCCGCCACGCACGTGAGACGCCGCCGCAGAACGCGTCGGTGCCCGGCCAGGGAAAGGAGGAACGGGCGCACGAAGACCTCGAAGGTCACGAAGGCCGACGACGGATTGCCAGGGAGTCCGAAGACGGCCTGGCGGGAATCGCCCCGGGGTAGCCACCCGAAACTGATGGGGCTGCCCGGCCTCATCTTCACGCGCCAGAAGTCCAGCTCGAATCCCGCCTCGTCGAGGACCCGTTTGACGAAGTCGGCTTCGCCCATGGATGCCCCGCCGATGGTGACGAGGACGTCGGCCCCTGATCCACGGTCCACGCGCCGCCCCAACTCCGCCGGATCGTCGGGCGCGATGCCCAGATGGACCGGGCGGGCTCCCACCCCGGCGACCATGGCGGAGAGCATGCCCCCGTTGGACTCGGGAACGCCGCGTCCCTGCCGAACGTCCTCGTAGTCGGCTGCGTCGCGAAGCTCGTCCCCGGTGGGAAGGATGGCGACGCTCGCGGTCCGGTGGACCGACACATCGGTCCGTCCCGCCGCGCCCAGGACACCGACGGTCCCCGGCGTGATGGAGTGCCCCGCGTCGAGGAGGACGCCGCCACTCGTCATGTCCTGCCCGGCGGGCCTGACGTGTCGACCGACGTCCCGGTCGTCGAAGACCTGTACCGTTCCCGTCACGGTCTCGGCGTCGGTGTCCTCGACGCGGATGATGGTGTTAGCCCCCGAGGGTACCGGAGCACCCGTCATGATCCGGATGGCCTGACCGGGGCCCACGGTATGGCCTGCGTCCCCTCCCGCCCGTACCACGCCGACGACGTGGAGGGCCACGGGAGCTTCCGGCGTCGCACCCTCCACGTCCGTTCCGCGCACGGCGTAGCCGTCCATGGCGCTGTTGTCCCATGGCGGGAGGGTGGCGGTGGCCTCCACCGACTCGGCCAGGGCGCGCCCGAGCGCGGCGGTCACGGAGACACGCTCGGACGGAAGGGCATCGGCCGACCGGAGAATGCGGCTCAGGGCGTCCTCGTAGTGGAGCCAGTCCGCCGGTCGACGGGAGAAGTCTGTAGCGGGAGTCCCGGGAGTCATGCCGAAGCCGTGGGCGTGCCGGGGCCCCGCTCCCTCACCAGCGGTAGAGGAGGGTCAACGTGAGCGTATTGCCCGAGACCCACTCCCCATCGGCGACGTTCTCGAATCCCCGGTCCGGCTCGCTGAACCCCGGCGGTGTGTCCAGCTTCCACAGAGAGAACCGCCCGTCGACACGAGCGGCGATCGCATCGGTGACGAACCAACGGGTTCCCAGGCCGAGGCTGCCGAGGAAGCTGTTCCCGAAGTCGAAGACGTCGGCGGGCAGGAGCGTCTGGTCCAGACTCGAGGTATCGAGCATGTCCATGGCGATCCCCGCGTGCGCCGTGAGGAAGGGAGCGAACCCCCGCCACGAGCGACGGCCGGTGAAGGTGAAGCGGAACCCCACATCCGTCGTGAGAATCTGGGAGTCGACCTCGCCGATGATCTGTTCCCCGGGGAGCCGGCTCGGGTCCACCACCTGGCGACGTCCGTCGACGAAACCGCTCCGCGCCTCGAAGGCGAGAGGACCGGACAACTCGACGGCGTAGCGAGCCCCGTACGCCATCCCACCGTCGGGGCCGAAGCCGAATCGTCCCGTGCCGGCCGACATGGTCCCGAAGTATCCGCCGACCTCCTGGCGCTTCTCCAGGTACTCGAACGTCGACGGGATGGTCTGGCTGGAGACGGGGTGACCGGCGATGGCCAGGACCACCAGCGTCGGGAAGGCGCTCCAGAAGAGATGCCGCATTGTGTGAATCGACTCCTCGTCGATCTCGATTTCAATGATTGACGCCCTTGGGCGCCCCGGGCAGATTCCTGATACGACGCCACTTAGGTGGCGACGAACCGCACTTGTAACACCTTCCGTTCCGGATCGTTTCAGACCTCATGTCTCTTCGATGGAGGACCCTCCGCAGGGCGTTGCTCGTGGTGGGGGGGCTTCTCCTCCTACCTCCGGGGGCGTCCTCCGCCCAGGAGGCGACTTCGGTCCGAACCGAAGAGAATTTTCGTCGCGAGCCCAACGGGTTGATCCTGGCCCGCGTGTCTCCCGGGACGGAACTTCGTCTCCTGGCCACCCGTGACGGGTGGAGCCAGGTCGAGCTCTCGGGATGGGTATGGCTCCCGTCTCTCCAGGTGAGTGACGACCCCGACCTGGGTTTGGTGGTCGCGGCTTCCGGCGGTGAGAACCTGAGGGCAGAACCGAGCGGAGAGGTCCTGGCGCGCCTCGTCGACGGGGCACTTCTCGCGGAGCTTGAACGACGCCCGTCGTGGGTCCGGGTCTCGCGCATCGGTTGGATCTGGACGGCGTCGTTGGACGACGGTTCCGGGGGCCCCACCGGCGCGCCTCCGTCCTCCAGTGGGCCTGCCCAGGCGTCCCCCGTGGGCCCCCGACCCCCGGCGGCCAGGACACCCGGCGATTTCGTTGCCAGCCCCGGCGGTCCGATCCTGGTGGCTCCCGACGGCGATACCCTCGCCGTAGCCCGGCCCACCAGCGACGTCCAGGTCGTACGCCGGGAGGGCAACTGGGCCCGTGTACGTTTGGAAGGCTGGATGTGGATGCCGGGAGGGGGCGATGCAAGCACCGACGAGGTTCCCGCGGAGGAGCCGACGGCTCTGGAGCCGGGCGACCTCGCATCCCGACCGGACGGGTACGCGGGACGGGCGGTGGAGTGGACGCTGCAGTTCATCTCCCTGGAACGTGCCGAGGAGATTCGGACGGACTTCTTTCGCGGTGAGCCCTTCCTCCTCTCACGCTTCGGGGGCGCCGATGGACCTTTCGTTTACGTCGCCGTGCCTCTGGAGCGCCTGAGCGAAGTCGAGGGCCTGGTGCCCCTGGAGACCATCACAATCACCGGCCGTATCCGGACGGGGGCTTCGTCCCTCACCGGCGTTCCCATCGTCGACCTCGTGAGCATCCGGCGGTCCCGGGGCGCTCCGTGACGGCGGGTCGCGCGACGGCCTCCCGGGGTCGCGCCCGCTGGATCGGATCCCTGCTGGCCCTCAGTACGCTCCTTTCGGCCGCGTGCTCGAGTCCGGCCAACATCATCGAGCCTCCCCTGGAGGCACTCGTCGCCAGCGGCGACAGCCAGTACGGCACGGCTGGCCAGCTCCTCGGTGAACCCCTGCAGGTCATCGTGCGCTCCATCGTCACCAAGGTGCCGAGGGAGGGCGTCACGGTGGTCTGGACCGTCGAAGCGGGGGATGCGGCGATCACCGGCCCGGCGGCGACGGTTACCGATTCGACGGGCTCCGCGCGCGCCAACGTGCGCCTGGGCTCTTCCACCGGGGAGGTGACGGTGAGAGCGACGGTGCAGGCGCAGAACCCTGCCAGCACCGAGTTCCAGCTTTTCCTGGTGAACCGCCCGGTCCTCGGGGAGGTGACCCCCACCACCGCGGCGCCGGGAGAGGCGGTCACGCTGACAGGAGCCAACTTTTCGCCCGACCCCGATCAGAACGTGGTCCTCTTTTCGGGCATCCGCGGGCGGGTGACGGCGGCTTCCACCACCGAGTTGACCGTGACCGTCCCCGGATGCCTTCCTCAACGGTCGGTCCTCGTTCGGGCGCAGCTGGGGCCGGTGGCCAGCGACGGGCTGGCTCTCTCCGTGGGTGCGGGAGGTCAACTGACCGACCTCCAGCCCGGCCAGGTGGCCGACGCCGACCATCCCGGCGGCTTCGACTGCGTCACCGTGGCGGGGGACGGCTCCGCCGCCTACGTCGTCATGGCGCAAAGCACAAGCAGCCTCGGAGCCGCCTCCCACTCGTATACGCTGGTGGGTCTCTCGTCCGGAGGTGTGCCTCTGGCGGCGGAGAAGCAAGACGGTCCGAGAGCGTCTTCAACGACCGTGGCAGGGACGGCCGGCGCCCTGGTCGGGCCTCCCCTCGATGCGCAGTTCGAGTTGGACCGCCGCTTGCGGACCCTTGAGAAGGAGGCGACACGGGGAGGCGGAGCGGTCCAGTGGGGCGGTGACCGGCCCGCGAGGACCGGAGGACCGGCGTCGGCTCCGCCCACGGTGGGGGAGCAGCGAACGTTCCAGGTCTTCCAGAGCGTTGGGAACTTCACCGAGGTCACCGCCGAAGCCCGATTCGTCGGCGCACGGGCCGCGCTCTTCGTCGATGAGGACGCCCCGGCCGGAGGCTTCACGCAGGCGGACCTCCAGCTCTTCTCCGAGCGCTTCGACGACTTCATCCACCCCACGGTGACGTCGGCCTTCGGCGGCGAATCGGACCTGGACGACAACGACCGGGTGGTCATCCTCTTCTCGCCCGCGGTGAATGCGCTCACGCCAAGGGGCGCCACCGGCTTCGTGGGCGGCTTCTTCTTCGGGATCGACCTGGTGCCCGAGACGCCGGGGAGCAACGCGGGAGAGGTGTTCTACACCCTCGTGCCCGACCCCGACGGACTCTTCTCCGATGCCCGGGAGAAGGAAGCCATCCTGGAGATCGTGCCCGGAATCCTGGCGCACGAGTTCCAGCACATGGTGCACTTCAATCAGCGCGTGCTCCTCCTCGGGGCTGAGGCCAACGAAGCTCTGTGGCTCTCGGAGGGGCTGGCCCAGTACGCCGAGGAACTCGTGGCTCGCGACTACGGCGAGGCCGGAGACGTGGACAGCGAGGAACTCTTTCGCGACGGCGCCCGGGAGCGCTCCCGACGGTATCTGGCCGAGCCGGAGGCGGTCTCGGTGGTCATCGCGGCAGGGCAGGGAACGCTCGAGGAACGGGGAGGGGGCTTCCTCCACGTCATGTACCTGGTGGACCGTTTCGGCGAGGCCATTCTCGATGCGATGGTGCGGACCACGCGTATCGGTGTGGACAATGTCGAAGCCGAGACGGGAACCCTCTGGCCCGAACTACTGTCTGATTGGTGGGCGGCCATCCGCCTCGACGAGACGGGCGTGGAGTCGGCCCCGAGGGAGTATCCCGGCGTGGATCTCCGGAGCTTCCTCCAGGACCCGTTTCCCCTGGAGCCGGAGGTTCTGAGTGCCGACGGCTTCGAGAGAACGGGTTCGCTTCTCTCGTCGTCCGTGGAGTACTTTGAGGTGGTCCCGCAGGCCGGCGGCTCCCTCACGGTGCGGATCGGCGGAGCCGGAGGCGGCGTGATTCCGCCGCAGGCAGGGCTCCGGGTGAGGGTCATCCGGGTCCGATGAGAGATGCGAGCGACGAGCGAAGAGAGGGAGCGATGAGCGAGCGGAGTGTGGCGGTGACGCCTGAATCTTCGGCCCTGAGCCCTCGTAGGGTCGAGAATCGACCAAAACACGACTTCCGGCGATAACGAATGCGCTGCTCCACCTGTGGCGAGAGCCTCCAGCCCGGTTCCGTGAAATGCCCGACGTGCGGGACGGCTACCCCGGTGGGGATGGCCATCCAGCGCCCGTCGGGTGTCCGGCGATGCCCCCGGTGCTCGTACCAGGGCGAAGGGATGCCCTATTTCCGGCGGGCCGGACACGTTGGGCTCCTCCTGGGCGTGAGCCTCTTCACGTACGGCTTCGGGGGCCTCGTCTACTGGATGGCCCGCCGCAAGCACCTTGTGTGTCCCCGATGCGGGCTCGGCTGGGAGAACGCTTCACGGGCGCTGGCCGTCACCGGGCCCGAGCCGGAGCGGCGCATGATTGAGGCCGAGCCTCAGGAGAAGCTCCCCAGCTCGGGCATCAAGCGTCGAGTCCTCGGCACCACGATGGTGCTGGTGGCCGCGCTTCTCGTCCTCATCGGCTTCGTCGAGTGGACCATGGCCGCGGTAGCCGTCGGGTCCGTCCTCGGGGGTGCCGGGTCCATGATGTTCTACTGGGGCTGGAAGGGACAGCAGGACCGCCGTGACGCCATCATGAAGGGCATCCAGCGGAAGGTGCTGAAGCTGGCGGCGGTGAAGGGCGGCACCCTGACGGTCACGGAGGTCGCGGCGGACCTCAATCTCGAGTTGCCCGCCGCCGAAAAGATCCTGACCTCCATGGACGACGGATTCCGCGTCCGGTCGGACATCTCCCCCCAGGGGGTCCTCTACTACGAGTTCCCGGAAATCCTCCACCGAGCCGGGCTCGTCTCGCCCGAGTTGAGTGGAGGGTTCGGACCCGCGGCACTCGAGCCCGGATCGCCCGACGGGGCCGACTGAGCGAAGCGGGCGACGGTCAGCCCCGCCAGAATGATGGCGGCTCCCAGCAACTGCAGGGCGCCGGGCACCTCGTCGAGCCACAGCCACGCGGTGACGAGCGCCATCACGGGTACGAGGTTCGAGTAGATCGCCGTGCGCGTGTTGCCGAGGATCCGGACCCCGCGATACCAGAGAAGGTAGGCCAGCCCCAGCGACAGGAGTCCTGCGTAGGCCACGCCGACCCAGGCTCCCAGGGACACGCTGGGTAGTTCGGTGGCGAGGACGGACGGGATCCCCATGGCGACCAGGATCGGAGCGCCCACCCACAGCGTCCACGTCGACACGCGAAGGGCTCCGTAGCGACTCACGGGCTCGAGGCCTGCGACGGTGTACGCGGCCCACAGCGTCGAGGCCACCAGCATGAGGAGGTCGCCTCTCAGGGTATGGGAGCCGAGGCCGAGCCCGTCCCCCCGGCCCAGAACGACGAGGGCGATGCCGACCAGGGTCGCGGCGACGCCGACGATGGCGGCCCGCGTGAGGGTTTCGTGCCCGGCCATGCGAGAGAAGAGAAGCGTCCACGCAGGGGTCGTGGCGAGGAGGAGGCTGGCGTTGCCCGCCAGCGTCCAGTCGAGGCCGAAGATGAAGCAGAGCTGGTAGACGACGTTGCCTACCACGCCCAGGACCAGGATGCGAACGACATCGTCTCTCGCGGGCAGGAGGGGGCCGGGGGTGAGCGCCACGCAGAGTCCCATGGCGAATGCGGCCAGCGGGAAACGGAGGGCATTGAGCGCGAGGGGGTCCAGCTCGTCCAGCACGACCTTCATGACCGAGAAGTTCACGCCCCAAATGGCGGCGACGGAAACAAGCCCCAGATCGGCCGCCAGGCCTTTCGATTCTGCCGTCATCCAGCCCCTGAGATTTGACGTTGTGTCGCGCCGATGTCCGACAGTAAGTTGGAGGGATGTAGGACAAACGGTAACGAAGAGAGTCTATGTCCGTAGCCAAGGTGCTGAAGCTCGCAGAGCACCGAGATCGGCGCCAATATCGATTGGCAATGACGCGTGCCCTGGTGCATGGGGATCCGGCCCGGCGCTCGCTCCTGGAGCATTTGGCCGAGGTGGCCGATCTCACGGGATCAGACCGCGTTGCCGTTGTGTGGGTCGATGAGTACGGCGCGGGATTCGTACACCCCCACCTCATCTTGGACCTCCTTTCCGACCGGCCGCGGCGCTTCTTCTCGCCGGACCCTCTTCAGCGGGCGTGGGACCTCGGCGTACCCGGTGCACTCGACGATGTCGTCGCCTCCGATCGGGGCCGAGTGGCCACCTTTGCCGTGGCCTTGGGAAGTGACGGCGCTCGCGGGTGGTTCCTCGTCGCCGATTCGGTCACCCGTCGGGTGAGGGTCGACGAAGAGCGCCGGGACCGGCTCATGTTCCTCGCCGGCGAAGCTTCCTCCGTCGTCCTGCACCGCGACTTGGACGCCGAAGAGGACGCTACCGCCAGATTCGCCGGCTGGCGCGTCCTCGAAGACCTCGAAGGATATGAGTCCAACACCCAGCGGTCCGGTGTCGTCGGGCGCCGGTTCGAGGTTGGACGCCTCGTCATCGGCCTGGTGGAAGACGACCTGGTCACTCCGGATGAGCGCAGGGTCGAGTTGGCCGAACGCGCCAGGGAGTCGATCCTTCGCGACAAGAACGTCGACGACCAGGAGACGATCCTTCTCGAGGACGTCCTTCACGCTTACGAAGTCGGTGCTCTACCACCCCTCTCTGGCGTGAGTCTGGAAGCGGGCCATGCCGCGGAACGCGAAGACCACGCCCACGGCGCCCTCGAGATGTATCGCTGCGCCTTCGAGATGGCGTCGGCGCTGGGCGAACCCGAGACGGCCATCGAGGCCGCCCGGTCCAGAGGGCGTGTCCTCCGGCGACGCGGTGCGTGGGCGGAGGCGGATCATTGGTACGGTCTCGCACTCAAGATCGCCGAACGGGCGGAGCTGTGGGACCTCATCGCGAGGACCCGGGCCGGCTTGGCCGTCATCCACAAGGACCGGGGCGACCTGTCCGCTGCCCGCCACGGCTTCGCAGGAGCCCTCGAGGCGGCCGGCTCGGCCAAGGACGCAGATACCACCGCCAGCATCTATCAGGATCTCATGAACCTGGAGTTCGTCGCGGGGGATCTGCCCCTGGCCGCTCGACATGGCTGGCGCGCCGTGAACACCGCGTCCACGGACGAAACCCGTACCCGCTCGTTGGTGGGCTTCGCGTGGATCCTCAAGGAGTTGGGCGATATCGATGCGGCGGAGGATGCGTACGCCGTCGCGCGCGAGACCGCCGAGGACTTCTACTACCGCCTCTACGCCTATGACGGCTACGCCCACATGGCGGCCTTACGAGGCGACGCCGGGACCTTCGACGGCTGGGGCGAGTGGATCATCCATCCGCTCGAAGACGGTGAACGCCCGGCAATCCTTGAGAGCCGCGACGATCTGCCGCGCGGGAAACGGGCGAAAACAGTACACCGTCAAACAACCCGCTTTGATGCCCTTGACGTCTCGGAGGTAATCGACGGTGGTCT
>CALJKZ010000116.1 GCA_937983085.1 uncultured Gemmatimonadales bacterium | reverse complement strand
GTTGCAGCTCGTGGAACCGATCTGCGAGCCCTCGGAATCGACGTGGAACTCGGAGGACACGACCTCGAGCGACTGGCGGACGCCGGCCTCGTCGTCGCGAGTCCCGGAATCCCGTCCGATGCTCCGGTGCTCCGGTCCCTCGCCGATCGCGGCGGACGCTGGATCAGCGAACCCGAGCTCGCCGCACGGTTCTACACGGGTTCACTGATCGCCATCACGGGCACCAATGGGAAGACCACGACCACGCTGCTGGTGGACCACCTCCTCAGGGCCTCGGGCTTCGACTCGGCGGCCGGTGGAAACGTCGGTGGGGGCCTCGCTCCTCCGGCGTCGGACCTGGCGCGTCGTGACCCCCAGCCCTCGTGGGTGGTTCTCGAGATGAGCTCGTACCAGCTCGCCGACGTGGAGACGTTCCGCCCCGACATCGGGGTCGTGACCAACCTCTCCCCGGACCACCTCGACCGGTACGGAAGCGTCGAGGCGTACTATGCCGACAAGGCACGGCTCTTCGACACCGCCGACGAATCGTCGGTGTGGGTCCTCCCGGCGGGCGACGAGGCCGTGCGGTCCCTGGCGGGAGACGCGCCGGGACGGCGTTTCTACTTCGGCCCCGACGTCGGGGACGCCTTCGTGGACGAGGACACGCTCACGCTCCGCCTCTGGGGCGAGATCGAACCCCTCCTCCCCGTGGCCGATTTCCCGCTGCTGGGCGAGCACAACGTCCGCAACGGCCTGGCGGCAGCCCTCGTGGCACGACTCGCCGGCGCCGCGGAGGGCGGCATCGCCGCCGGACTCGGCTCGGCCCGTGCCCTTCCGCACCGCCTCGAGCCGGTAGCCCACGCCCGCGGTGTCCTCTGGGTCAACGACTCGAAGGCGACGAACCTCGCCGCCACGCGGAGCGCCGTGAGGAGCCTGGACCGCCCCATCGTCCTCCTGCTTGGCGGAAAGGACAAGGGCGAGGACTTCGCGGATCTCGCGGCTGACCTCGTGGGCCGGGTCCGCGTGGTCCTGGCGTACGGTGCGGCCGGGGCGCGCGCGGCGACGGAACTGAAGGCTGCCCTCGCATCCCGCGACGCGGACGGCTCCTCCCGGCCCCACGCCCCCGTTCGACCCGAGATCACCCTGGTGGACGGCGGAATGGAAGACGTGGTGGCCTCTGCGGCCCGGCTGGCCACGAGCGGCGACGTGGTCCTTCTCTCCCCGGCCTGCTCGAGCTTCGACATGTACGAGAGCTACGAGCACCGCGGACAGCACTTCACGCGCCTCGCGGTGGCGGTGGCATGACGGCGCGCCCCATGGATCTGGCCCCGCCGGCTCCCGTCCGGCTTCCGGACTCGGGTCTGGGGCGCGGGTGGGAAGCGGCGACGCTCATGGGGCTCACCCTCCTCATCCTGTCCTTCGGGCTGGTGACCCTCTACAGCGCGTCGTCGGTTCATGCCATCCGCCAGGGTCTACCGGACCACTTCTACGTCGGCCGCCAGGTCGTCGGGGCCGCCGTGGGCCTGGGGCTGCTCCTGGTGACGGCGTATCTGCCGTACAAGGTGTGGGAGCACCTGTCGTGGCCGCTCATGGTGGGGGCCAGCTTCCTCCTTCTCCTGTGCGTCCTGCCCTGGACGTACGGCATCGCTCCGGAGGTCAACGGAGCGCGCCGGTGGCTCCGCCTCGGGGTGGGGTTCCAGCCGTCGGAAATCGCCAAGATCGCCATCATCGTGTGGACGGCGGCCACCGCCATCCGTAAGGCCGAGCACTTCCGGTCCCTTCGCCGCGGTCTGGGGCCGTTCCTGGTGGTGTGGGCCGTGCCCGTGGGCCTCGTGGCGGCGGCGCCCGACCTCTCCACGGCCCTGGTGGTCTTCATGCTGGGCCTGGTCATCGTCTTCGCCGCAGGCGCTCGCATCGGCCACTTCATCTTCATGGGGCTGCTGCTGGCCCCGGTGGTCTGGTGGCAGCTCCAGGTGGACTATCGCGTGGAGCGCATGCGCGAGTTCCTCGGACAGGTCTCCGACCCGTCGGGTGCCGGCTATCAGGTGAAGCAGTCCTTGGTGGCGTTCGGTTCCGGCGGCCTGACGGGCGTCGGCATCGGAGAAGGCCGGCAGAAGTACGGCTTCCTCCCCGAAGCCCACAACGACTTCATCTTCGCCATGATCGGCGAGGAGTGGGGTTTCCTCGGCGCTTCCGCGCTGGTCGTGCTCTACCTGTTCGTCGTCCTCATCGGCTTCCGCATCGCCGGTCGGGCTCCCGACACCTTCGGCGAGCTCCTGGCCGTGGGATGCGCCAGCTTCATCGCCATCCAGGCGACACTGCACATGGCCGTGGGATTGGCGCTGGCGCCCGCGACGGGGCTCGCGCTGCCCCTCGTTTCGTATGGTCGCTCGAACCTCATCGTGACGTTCGTCGCCCTGGGCATCCTCATCTCCATCGCCCGGGCCGCCCCGGGGGGGAAGGCCGTCCGTGCCTGACGTCACGGGTCCCTTCGTCGTCCTCGCCGGTGGAGGCACGGGCGGGCACCTGTATCCGGCGCTGGCCATTGCCGACGCCCTTCGGGAGGCGCGTCCCGATGTGCGCGTCCTCTTCGTGGGCGCCCGTCGCGGCCTCGAGGCCCGGGTCCTTCCGGAGCGGGGTGAAGACCACCTCCTCCTGTCGGTCTACGGCATCGACCGTCGGCGCCCGCTGGCCAGTTGGCGTGCCCTGACCGGCCTGGCCGCGGCGCTCGTGCGGGTGGGTCGACTCTTTCAGGAGCGTCGTCCGGAAGTCGTGGTGGTCACCGGAGGCTATGCCGGAGCTCCGGCGGGTATCGTCGCCGGACTCATGGGGATCCCCCTCGTCCTTCAGGAGCAGAACTCCTGGCCGGGCGCCGTGACCAAGCTTCTCACCCGCTTCGCCCAGCGCATCCACGTCGCGTACCCGGAGGCCATCGACCGGATGCCGGTCGGGGCGTCCCGCTGCGTGGTGAGCGGAAACCCCGTCCGGCCCCCGTCCACCATGGAGCGTTCCGAGGCCCGGGCCCTCTTCGGGATTCCCGCCGACGTCCTCCTGGTGTTGGTGACGGGGGGGAGCCAAGGGTCCCTGGCGTTGAATCGGGGGGTCCTGGCGTACGTGGAGAGCGTGGAGCGTGGCGAGATGGACCGGCCCGATGTCCTCCACCTCCTCTGGGTCACCGGCCCCACCCACTTCGACGGTGTCCGGCAGGCCCTGGAGGCGCTGGACCATCCGTCGTGGATCCGGACCGAGGCCTACCTGAACGACATGCCCGCCGCCCTCGTCGCCGCCGACGCGGCGTTGAGCCGGGGTGGCGCCATGACGACGGAGGAGTTCCTGAATCAGGGACTCCCGGCCATCCTGGTTCCGCTCCCCACTTCGGCGGAGAACCATCAGATGTTCAATGCCCGGGCCCTCGAAGCGGCGGGCACGGCGCGGGTTCTCCCGGAGGCCGAGCTCACGCCCGGGCGACTGGCCGCGGAGCTTCAGGCCCTGGCTTCGGACCCCGACGCCCTCGCCGCGATGCGCGCCCGCGCTCTGGAACGAGCACGACCGGGCGCCACGCGGAAGATCGCCGACGACGTGGCCACGTTCCTCTCCTCGGCGAGGGAGGCGGCATGAACGGCGCCGTGGATCTCCGTGCGATGGCAGCGGACAAGCCCGTGCACTTCATGGGCATCGGCGGGGCGGGCATGTATCCCCTCGCCGAGTTGCTTCTCCGGAGCGGCGGTCGGGTCAGCGGGTGCGACGCCAAGGAGAGTCGCGCCGTGCAGCGTCTCCGTAGTCTCGGCGCCACGGTGTCGGTGGGGCACGATCCCGCTGCTGAAGCGTGGCGCTGCCCTGGGCGCCTGGGGCCGTCACGGCACGGTGGTGGGAAGCGCCTGGACCCACGGGAAGACCACCACGACGGCCATGGCGACGGAGATCCTCGCCGCCAGCGACGCCGATCCCACCGGAATCGTCGGAGGTCACGTATCGGCCTGGGAGGGCAATCTCCGCTTTGGCGCGGCGGATCTCTTCGTAGTGGAAGCCGACGAGTACGACCGATCGTTTCTCACTCTGTCGCCCGATGTGGCCGTGGTGACCAACCTCGAGGCGGACCACCTCGACATCTACGGCGACCTGGAGGGTGTCCGGCGCGGCTTCCTCGACTTCATCGCCGGGGTCCGGGGCGGCGGTCGCGTCATCGTCTGCGCCGACGATCACGGTGCGTCGTCGCTCCTGCCGTCCATCGGGTCCGTGGGATACACGTACGGCACCCGCGCGGGCTCCATGCTTCGGGCCACCGACATCCGTGTAGAGGATGGAGTGACCCGGGCGACGCTCCACGAAGAGGGGCGGAGCGCAGGCGAACTCGCTCTCCCCATGGGAGGGCGTCACAACCTGCTCAACGCCCTGGCCGCCGTGGCCGCGTCCCGGGCGTTGAACACCGGGTGGGACGCCGTCTTCCGCGCTCTGGCCACCTTCCGGGGCATCGGCCGGCGCTTCGAGCGCCTGGGCGAGGCGAGGGGCGTGGTGGTGGTCGACGACTATGGCCATCATCCCACAGAGCTGGCGGCGGCGCTTCGGGCGGCACGCGCGACCTATCCGGGACGTCGGATCGTCGCGGTCTTCCAGCCGCACCTCTTTTCCCGCACCCGGGACTTCGCCCGGGAGTTCGGCGAAGCCCTGGCCATGGCCGACTCGGTGTGGCTCACCGACATCTTCCCGGCCCGTGAGGAGCCCATTCCCGGCGTCACCGGCGACACCCTGGTTCAGACGGCCCGGGCCGCCGGTGCCGACCCCCTCACCTACGTGTCCGACCTGGACGATCTCCCCCTTCGCCTCGCCGACGAGGTTCGCGAGGGCGATGTGGTCCTGACCCTCGGGGCAGGCTCCATCGAGCGGGTGGGACCGGCGCTCCTCGACGTCCTGGGAGAGCCCGCCCATGCGTAGCGAAGGCAAGGTCCTCCTGGCGACGCTGGCGTTCAGCCCCGTCCTCGTCTGGGGTCCTCAGGTGCCGGAGGCGCTCGCCACCATGGAGACATTCAAGGTCAACGACGTGGAAGTGCGGGGGACCCGTTTCCTGGCGGAGGACACGGTGGTGGCGGCCCTGGAACTGGCCGATGGAGCCTCGGTGTGGGGTGACACGGACGCCTGGCGCGAGCGCGTGGAGGCACATCCGCTGGTCCAAAGCGCCGAGGTGCGGCGGAGGCTCCCCAACGGGCTAAGGGTGACGGTTTCGGAGCGTCGGCCCGTCGCTCTGGCCGCCACACCCACCCTCGAGCCGCTGGACGAGGCCGGGTACCGCCTTCCCATCGATCCCACGCGCTTCGGCCTCGACCTGCCCATCATCGCGGCGAGTCGGATGCCGCCCGCGGGAGCCTCGGTCTTCCCCGAGGAGGTGCGCGTCCTCGCAGCCGAGATCGAGCACCTCCGGCGCGCCGACGAGGAGCTTGTCCGGCGCATCTCCACATTGAGCCGCGAGAGCGACGGTTCGCTGACCCTTCGCCTCATAAGCCCCGACGTCGCTCTGCTGCTTCGTCCGGGGACGTCACTCGTCCGGCTGAAGGAGGCGGAAGCCGCCCTCACCGACGCCATCTCACGTACGCCGGGCGACATCCCCGACGTCGTGGACCTGAGATTCGCGGACCAGATCGTGGTCCGCCGCACCCCTGACCGCTGAGCCCATGCGCGCAAACCTCATCGCCGGACTCGACATCGGAACGACGCACACGTGCGCCGTCAT
>CALJKZ010000115.1 GCA_937983085.1 uncultured Gemmatimonadales bacterium | reverse complement strand
CGGCGGCCCAGGGAGCGGATGGGCTCGCGGGGGATGTGCCGTCGACTACCGTCACGAGCGAGATTCCTAGCGCGCCGACGTCCGAGCGCCAATAGGGCGCGCCGCGACGACCATACGGCGCATCGGCATGTTTGCCGCGTACGCTCTGCTCCACGCCCCTCGACGCGGCTGAGTCACGCATCGAGCCCCGCCGCTCACTTGCCCTTGATCCTCTCGAAGCCTTCGAGGGCCTTGTCGCGGGCAACGGAGTGGTCGACGATCGGCTCCGGATAATCCTCGCCCAGCGTCACTCCCGCCTCGGCGAGTCGAGCGGCGCTCGCCTTCCACGGCTTGTGAATGAGCTTGTCGGGGAGCTCCCGCAGCTCTGGTACCCAACGCCGGATGTACGCTCCCTGCGGATCGTACCGTTCGCCTTGCGTCACCGGGTTGAAGATGCGGAAGTAGGGGGCGGCGTCGGCCCCGCAGCCGGCGCTCCACTGCCAGCCGAGCGTGTTGTTCGCGAGATCGGCGTCCACCAAGGTATCCCAGAACCAGCGCGCCCCTGCCTGCCAGGGCAGGTGCAGGTCTTTTACGAGGAACGAGGCGACGCTCATACGGACACGGTTGTGCATCCAACCCGTGGCCCAGAGCTCGCGCATCCCGGCATCGACGATGGGATAGCCGGTACGGCCCCGCTGCCAGGCGCGCAGGGACTCGGCGTCGTCCTCCCAGGGGTAGTCGGCAAAGGCCTCGCGCAGCGGCTGATCGGGCGTATGCGGAAAGTGTAACAACAGGTGGTGCGCGAACTCGCGCCAGCCGATCTCGGCGAGGAACTTGTCCGCCCCCGAGCCGTCGTGCGCTGCGAGCCGATGGTAGACCTGCCGCGGGCTGATCTCACCGAAGTGTAGGTGGGGGGATAGCGACGACGTGCCGGCGACCGACGGGATGTCGCGGTCGGAGGGATAGTCTTCGACGCGATCACGGGCGAAGGAGTCGAGACGCTGGTGAGCGCCCTCATCGCGCGGGTGCCAACGTTCGGCGATGCCGTCTGGCCAGGCGAGCTCGGGCTCCAGGGCGAAACTCTTCAGTGCGTCCGAGTCGGGCCATCGCTGCGGCGGCACCAGCGCATCGGGCGCCGGTAGCGGTTCGTCCGGGTCGAGCTGCTTGCGGCAAGTGCGCCAGAACGGCGTGAAGACCTGGTAGGGATCTCCCTTCTGGGTCTTCACCTCCCACGGCTCGAGTAGCAGCGACCCGTTGAAGCTGGTGGCCTCGATGCCGTCGTCGCCGAGGGCCTTCTTGACCTTCTCGTCGCGCTTGCGGGACGCCGGGTCGTAGCGGCGGTGCCAGAACACCGCCTCCGCCTGCGCATCCTCGATGAGCTCGCGCAGGACGTCGAGTGCCGGCCCGCGCCGCAGGATGAGCCGCGAGCCGACGTCCGCCAACTGACTTCCGAGGGCTTCGAGCGATTGGTGCAACCACCACCGCGAGGCCGCGCCCGGGGCCCATTCGCCTTCGTCCTCGGGGGACCAGATGAAGAGAGGGATGACGGGTCGGTCCGCGCTGCTGGCAGCCGTCAGGGCTACGTGATCGGCAAGTCGGAGGTCCCGTCGAAACCAGACAATCGCAGGCGCAGCCATACATTTTTCCTAGCACGGGCGTGCCCTGAGAGAAGCAATCCAAGTTTTGTTCACGTTTTGTCCAGACAAAGCTTGACATTGGGTCGCCCACCGCCTAGAACCATCGTAACGAAACGCGGCGCCCTTTCTGGGCACCGAAAGCAGGACGGCAACGAGGAGAACTGCTCATGGAAGCCAAAGTGATTTCCTTCCCCCAGACAGCGAACGGCGGCAACGACAGCAACGTGATCGAGCACATGCTCGCCGGCGGCGAGATCGTCGCTGCTCAAATCCCCACATCGAGCGACTGGTCGCGGGAGAAGAAGCTCGCCGCGGCTGCATTCACCTCCGGGCTGATCAACATTCGCGACAACGCTGGCTCAACTTCGCGCCGCCGGCGCCGCGAGGTGGAAGAGGATCTCCAGTGGGTGCTGTCCGACGACGCCGAATGGCCCTACTCCTTCGTCCGGCTGTGCGAACTGTTTTCGATGAATCCCATCTGGGTGCGTGAGCGTGTTCTGGCCTGGCTCGAGTCGCCGCAGACGCGCACGGGGCGCCGCTTCTCGGCGCACCGCCACGCAGCCTGAACCCACTCGGGTCCGTCGTATCCCGCGACGCCTCCTCGCGGCGGGCCCGAACGAACCGGCGGGGCCGGGTTGCCGTAGTGCCGCCCCTCCCCCCACGCGCTGCGGCGTT
>CALJKZ010000114.1 GCA_937983085.1 uncultured Gemmatimonadales bacterium | reverse complement strand
CGGAGGCGTTGCGGAGCACCCGGTCCAACTGCCCCAGATAGGTGGGCATGGCGTCGAGGAGCTTGAAGGGGAAGCCCGTCCCGACCATCGACCGTCCCAGGGGGCGCTCCCCCGACACGCGGATCCGCTTTCCGCTCTTGAAGGCCCCCTCTCCCTCGGCGGCCCACCATCGCTCTCCCGAGGACCCCGACACCACCGCGCCTGCCACGGGTCGCCCCTCCACGGCCACGGCTACGGAGGCACAGTAGTGGGGATGCCCGTGGAGAAAGTTGGCGGTGCCGTCCAGCGGGTCGACGATCCAGAGCGGTCGACCGTCCCATCGGGTCAACTGCTCCGCCACCGGCTCGTCGCTCTCCTCGGCCAGGACGCCGTGGTCGGGGTGGTTCGCGGTGATGATGGCGAGGGCCGCGGCCTGGGCATCCAGGTCGGTGGTGGAGACGTAATCGGCGCGGGCCTTCACGGTGGCGCCGGCGAGCACGACGGTGCCGGCGTCGCGGCGGTGGATGCGCGCGGCCGCTTCAGCGGCCTCCCGGGCGGTTCGTAGCAGCGGATTCACGCGCTAACTTAACCGCTCCCGTAAATCGGGGACGCCGGACGCCACGCGCTCCGCGTCCCTTCCACTCCCGGCGGCATTGCCATGACCCCGACGGACACCACGAAGACGAAGAAGCGGATCTTCAGCGGCATGCAGCCGTCCGGTGAGGCGCACCTGGGCAACTACCTCGGCGCCCTTCGGCGCTGGGTCGACATGCAGGACGAGTACGACTGCATCTGGTGCATCGTGGATCAGCACATGATCACCGCCGGCGGCGATCCGGCGGACCTTCCGGGCTTCGTCTTCGACCTCGCGGTGTCGTACCTGGCGGTGGGCCTCGACCCCGAACGGGCCATCATCTTCGTCCAGTCCGACGTGCCGGAGCACACCGAGCTGGCGTGGCTGTTCAACGCGGTCACGCCGGTGGGCGACCTCGAACGCATGACGCAGTTCAAGGAGAAGGCCCAGCACTTCGAGTCGATTCCGGCGGGGATCTTCAACTACCCCATCCTGCAGGCGGCGGACATCCTGCTGTACAAGGCCGACGCCGTTCCGGTGGGCGAGGACCAGAAGCAGCACCTCGAGCTCACCCGCGACATCGCCCGCAAGTTCAACGCCGCCTACGGGGAGACCTTCCCCGAAACCGAACCCCTCATCGGGAAGGACGTGGGCCGCATCCTCGGTCTCGACGGCGAGGCGAAGATGAGCAAGTCGTTGGGCAACACAGTGCCGGTCCTGGCAGAGCCCGACGAGGTATGGGATCGGGTGCGGACCGCGGTCACCGACCCGCAACGCGTTCGACGGTCGGACCCTGGACGCCCTGAGGTCTGCAACGTCTTCACGCTCCACGGCTTCTTCACCGGCGACGAGCAGCGGGCCGAGCTCGCGGAGGGGTGTCGGACGGCGGGGATCGGGTGCATCGACTGCAAGCGGGTCCTCTCCGACAACATCGTCGACGCGTTCGGGCCCTTCCGTGAGCGGGCCGAGGGATACAAGGCCAACCCGGAGCAGGTGCGGGAGATTCTCGAGGACGGTGCCCGCAAAGCGAGCGCCATCGCGAAGGAGACCATCGGCGAAGTCAGGGAGCGGATGGGGATCGACTGGAGGCGGGCCGTCCACCCGGACTGATGGCCCTGGCCGGAGGGGAATCGTCCAGTCCCCATCCAGTCGCTGTCCTCTCGCCGAGAACGCGTTGATTTCATTCGCGACGGGGTGTCCCTATTTTCGGCGTAGAGGCTCCC
>CALJKZ010000113.1 GCA_937983085.1 uncultured Gemmatimonadales bacterium | reverse complement strand
GGCGCCCGGCGCGTATCCCTCAGTGCGCGCTCAAGGCCCGGAGCGCGGCGCGGTAGACGCCCATCGTCCCCCTGGCGAGGACCGGCTCGAAGCGCCGCTCGATCACGTCCTCGGCGTAATCGACCAGCGTCGGGACGGTGCGCGGCTGCGCGGCGCGCATCTCGTCGGCGTCCTCGCGCTCGGCCTCGGCGATCGTCGGCGGCACCGCGTACGTGGCCGTGATGACCTGGCGCTCGAGCTCGGCGAGGAAGTCCCGCGCCTCCTTCTCCGTGACGAAGCTGCGCGACATCCGGCGCCGCTCCACCTTGCAGTGCCAGGTGGCGCGCCACGTTCTGCGGCCGCTCGGCCACTTGCGGCTCGTGATGCGTCCGAACCGCCGTCGGCGCTTGTTGCGACGCTTGTCCGCGGGCTCCTCGATGGGGTGGGTCATGTCTGGTCCTCTCTGCGCCGCCCCGTTCGTTCGGGCTCGCGCGGGCTCCATGGACGCTCTACCGGCGACACATAGCGAGGTCGTTCAGGTCTCTTGCGTCCCCTCACCTGCCACGCCCCAGAAGGCGCTGCACGCGGCTGCTCGGCGCCCCCGTCCGCGTCCGGCGATCGAGGAACGCGCGCACGTCCTCGGGGCGGAAGCGCAGCACGCGCGGCGCCACGTCGATCGAGGGCAGTTCGGCGCGGGACGCCAGCCGGTACACCGTGGTCGCATCGACCGCGAGGTGCGCGGCGACCTCGTCCGCCGTGAGGAGCGGCTCGCCGAGGGGCGACGGCGGGGAGCGAGCTACCACCCGCCCTCCTCGAAGCGGATCGGGATGCCGATCCCGGACGCAGCCGCGATCTCGCGGCGCATGCCCTCGCTGACAGGTCCGGCGACCAGCACCTCGTCGGCGACGTCGAGCCACGCGAGCTCGGCCGCGATCCCGAGCCGCCTCTCGTCGGCGACCGCGTCGTCGAGCGCACGGGGCAGGAAGAGGTGCGGGGCGAGCGGTGCGTCGCCCGAGAGCGCGATCGCCCGACAGAGCGCGACAGCGCGCGCCGTGTTGGCCACGACGTCGCCGCGGTACCGCGAGCAGACGTACACGCGCTTCACGGCCGCACGACCTCGGCCCTCTTCCCCGTGAAGCGCTCCCAGCGCAGGACCGCGACGTCCACGTACTTGGGGTCGATCTCCATCGCGAAGCAGCGGCGGCGCCGGCGCTCGCAGGCGATCAGCGTCGTCCCCGACCCGCTGAAGGGCTCGTAGACCGCGGCGAGATCGTGGTTCTCGATCGGCCGCTCCATGCACAGCAGCGGCTTCTGCGTCGGGTGGTCCTCCTTCGTCTCGGTCGAGCCCGTCATGAGCATCTTGGGGCTCGCCGCCTCCCAGACGTTCGACTGGTCGCGGCTGCCGACCCAGCGCGACGACGAGCCCTTGCGCACCGCGTACCAGCAGGGTTCGGTCTGGTAGTGGTAGTGCGTGCGGCTGAGCACGAAGTGCGGCTTTCGCCAGATCAGCATCTGGCGCAGCTCGAGCCCGATCCGCCGCAGCCCGAGGCCGACCTCGAGCGTGTGCGCGCTCGCGTGCCAGACGTAGGCGACGCGCAGGCTCGGCACGAGCTCGAAGGCATGGCTCCAGTCGGCGATCGTGTCGCCGGAGATCGTGGTGTTGCCGTGTCCCTCGGCGCGCTGCATGTAGGAGGGCTGCGCGGCGCCGAGGGCGTTCTTCCCGGCGCGGTCGCGCCACTCCATGTCGAGCGAGACACCGTACGGAGGGTCCGTCACCAGGAGTTCCGGCTGCGCGCCGTCCAGCAGCCGCGCGACGTCGTCCGGGTCGGTCGCGTCCCCGCAGAGGAGCCGGTGGTCACCCAAGAGCCAGAGGTCGCCCGGCTGCGCCACAGGCTCCTCGGGCGCCGGCGGGATCTCGTCGGGATCGCTCTCGCCCGCGCTGGGCCCGAGCAGCCGGTCGATCTCGGCGTCGGTGAAGCCCGCCACCAGGTGGTCGAAGTCGGGCGTCTCCTGCAGCTCCGCGAGCAGCCTCCCGAGCGTGTCGTCGTCCCAGCCCGCGAGCTCCGCCGTGCGGTTGAGGGCGATGCCGAGCGCGGTGGCGTTCAGGTCATCCACGTCCACGAGCACCACGTCGACCTCAGCGACACCAATCTCGCGCAGCACCGCCACGCGCCCGTTGCCGCCGATCACCCGGCCGCTCGACGCCTGCACCACAATCGGCTCGACCTGGCCGAAGCGCTCGAGGCTCGCGCGGATCGCGGAGAGGTTGCGGGTGTCGTGGGTACGCGCGTTGGAGGGGTCCAGCGTCAGGTCGTCGAGGCGGCGGCGCACGACGGTGAGGCCGGCGGAGGCGGTCTTCCTGCTCATCGCTTGAGCTCCTTGAGCTTGCGGGCGGCCAGGGCGTTGACGACCGCCACCGTCTCGTCGGCGATCCCGCCGTCCTCGTGCACGAGCCCGTGGTCGAGCAGCACCGCTCCGACCTTCTGCGCGACGACCAGCGGCACGCCCGCGCGCTGGGACCAGAGCACGTCGCGGTTGGCGTCGGGGTCGTCGCGCAGTGCCGCGGCGACGAGCGGCCAGGCGATCGCCAGGCGCTGCGCCGAGACGTCGGTGCCGAGGTAGGCGACGGCGGTGGCGGTCAGGCTGATCTGTGGCATCGGGGGCTCCTCCTGGCTGGGGGCGTGGGTTGGGTCGGAGAGGGCGTCTCGCGGTCGGGCAGAAGGAGCGTCGCGGAGGGGCCGGCGACTCGCAGCGTCGTGATTAGGGCGCTCGTGGTCATGGCTCTCACGCCCTCCCACCCGCGGCGACGCGGGCGCCGAAGAAGCGCCGCTGCTGCTCGTCGCTGCTGGATCCCCCCAGCGGCGGCCGCGCCGTGACGCTGGCGCGCGACGCGGGCGAGAGCCCCATCTCGCGGGCGGCTGCGATGAGCTGCGTCCGGGCTGTGGCGGCAACGCGCACGTACGGCGAGGTCTGGAGCCGCCCGTAGGCGGCCACCAGGCGCCACCACGCCGTGCAGTACACCGCCAGCACCGCCAGGTCGATCGTCTCGAGCAGCCCCCGGACCTCGAGCTGCGGCGCCATGCGGTCCCACTCCGCGCGAGCGGCGGCGTCGAGGAACGCCGGCGCATCGGGGACGCCCGGTCGCGGCGCGGGCTCGCCAGGGCTCCGCCGGCAAGGCTGATCCGTGCCGCGCAGACGCTTGAGCGCGGTCGGGGTCTTGGGGGGTCCGCGTCGTCCCATGGTCAGCTCCTCATGCGCCGGAACGTCCGGCGCTGCATCAAGGCTCGGCGACGCGCGCAGCGGCGCAAGCGACGGCGTTCCGAGGTCGGCGAATCTCTGTCTCGCCGCTGCTCCTCGCGTGCGCGTGCGCGTGATCGCGGGCGCGACACGCGGGGGAATCGCGAAACCTGCACGCGCGCACGCAGAACGGGAGCGGTGGTCCCGGCGCACGAGGTGGTCACGACCGCCCCCCCCCCCCCCCTGCCGGCCGCCGAGGCGGAGGACGGTCGGCTCCCGCGGAATCCCGACGCAGGCCGGGTGGTCCTGTGTCCGTCCACGAGGCGGGCCGCCCCACGGGCGATACGTCGCGACCGGCCGTGCAGGACCACGCGGCCATCGTCGCAGCAGGTCGCGCACGTCAAGGCCAGGGCTCAGTTCCGCGTGTACCGCGCTGTACCGCGACACATCCCACTGCGCGCTACTCCCCTCCTGCGCACACACATGGGCGTCCGCGTGCGTGCGTGCATTGGGGAGAGCGCGGCACATCGCGGTACACGCGACGCAACCCACTACGGATGAAGCACTTACCTGTACCGCGGTGCCCGCTGTCATCGCGGCACAAGCGCGGCACAGGAACCCGTTCACCGCGGCAAAGGCATCGCGCAGTGCGTGGGTGACGAGGGCGGAGTGCATCACGTCGCATCACGCGCGCGCAGCGCGACGCCGTCGTAGAACCGACCCCGGACGCTGTTTCGGCGACACACCACGCCGGGCACGGCAGCCGCGAGATCGCGGCCGAAGACCTGCTTGCTCGCGACCGTGTTGCGACCGTTCTCCTCGCACCACGTCCTCCACGCGGCGTAGAGATCGTCCACCCAGATCCGCCGGCCGGACCCGACCTCGCATCGCTCGCGCACGAAGGCCAGGACGGGGGACGACAGGTCCTCCATCTCGTGCACGGCCTCAGCGTGAGCCTCGGGCTGTGCGAAGTACCCCCGAGCACGCAGGCGTCTGAGGCCCTCGATCGCCCACACCAAGATGCCCGGGAGTTCCTCGATCAACTGGCTGGTCAGCGTCGCGTCCTCTCGCCCGTAGAAGCTGCGCCTCAGGCGGAGGACCAGGAAGCGCCCGGCCAGCGCACCGCTCGCGTCGTTCACACGAGGTAGTTCGTTGGTGAGGAAGACAAAGCGCGTCGGCAGCGTCATGGTCACGCCACCCAGGAACTTCCGGTCGACGGTCACCGGGTCCTCGCCGCTGATCAAGAGCAGCCGTTCCACGATCACGCCGACGTTCTCGCCCTTGAAGCGGGCGTCCGAGACGATCGCCAGGCTCTTTCCGATCAGGGGCTGGAGGCCAAACGTGCCCGCCAGGCTGGACGTGGTCGGGCCGACGACGTTCCCCGTGCCCACGAGGCGGGCCTGGATGCGCCCGATGGTGCCCTTCCCCGACCGCCGGGGACCGACCATCAGCATCATCTTCTGCTGCGACGTGTCGGCGACGAGGCAGTAGCCCATCCACTCCTGGAGCAGTTCAATCGACTCGGTGTCGTCGCCCCATACCTCCTCAAGGAACTTGAGCCAGCGCACGGCGGCCGAGGGTTTCGGGACATAGTCGAAGTCGATCGCGTTGACGTTGAAGAGCGCCGGAGTCGGCGGGAGCGTCCGACCCGTCGCTAGGTCGAGCGTCCCCGAGGGGAACGGCAACAGGTCTCGGGGATCGGGCGGGTCGGCGCGGTCGTCCAGCCAGGCCGGAGGCGTTGTGCTCGCGGGCAGGTATACGTGGGCGCGGAGCGTCTCGAGGGCGGCCTTGACCGTGCCCGGGTTCGACTCGAAGGGCACCAGTTCGAGCGAGTTCGTTCGCCTGTTGAAGCGATAGCGGAGCGCCCCGTGCAACCACGGCTGCAGTCTGTGGCGCAGCGCCTCCGCATCGACCTCCACGTAGCGGTTGCCGCGCCAGATGAAGAGCGCCCCGGCGTAGCTGTGGAGGGTCCGCCCCTCGGGGTGCGAGTGGAACTCGGCGACGAACGCTTCGGCCGTCGGCAGCGTACTTCTGGGCGAGAGCACCAGACTGCCACTCTCCGGGTCCCGCCTGCCCGGAGGCACCGGATCGTCGCCACCACCGTACGTGGTTGCCTGCGCGGTGTCCGGCGCGTCGTCGCCCGCCGCCGTCGCCGCGACACGCTGCGCCGTCGTGGTGGCCTGTGCCGCGTTCACGACGATCGTCCGGAGCGCGTCGCCCGCCGCCGGACCGAGCTTGCGAACGAGGTCGGCCACGTCCTTCTCCTGCGGCGTGCCGTCTAGGACGTCGCCCGGCAGCGTCGCGATCCGGACCGACGCGGCGACGGGGATCAACTCGCCCGCGACCGCCGCGGCGCCCGAGCGGCCGGCGCCGTCCGCATCGAAGAGGATCACGACGTCGCGACCGCGAAACGCCTGAACGGCGGCACCGAGGCCGCTCCGCTCGCCGGACGCGACGCCCGTCCACGCGAACTCGGGCGCGGCGCCGAGCCCGTACGCGCAGTCCTTCTCGCCGGACGCGAGGACCACGACCGCGTCGGGTTTCGCCGCGAGCTGCGGGAGGCCGACGACTCCGGACCCGGTCGGTCCGACGCTGCGCGACTTCACTCCGTTCGCCGGCGGCGTGAGCGCGCGAAGTTTCGCCGCGATCGGTAGTCCGTCGGCGTCGTGGACGAGGAAGAGCAGCGAGGGCGGATAGGTGTCCTTCGCCGGAACGAATCCGACATCGAGGTCGTCGAGAGCACTCCGCGGCCAGCCGCGGACGAGCTGCGCGACCGGCCCGTCGTCGTCGAGATCCGCCCAATCGACACGGGTGCACGCGTGCCACGCCGCGACGTTCACGGGCCGGCGCGCCGCCGACTCGCGGCCACGGCCCTTCGCGGGCGCCGTCGTGGCGTTGAGGTAGGCGCGGCGGAGTTCCTCGGCCGTGGCGCTCCCGGGTGCCGTCCCGTACGCCTGCGCCGCGAGGTCGCGGATCAGGTAGCGCCGACCGCAGGCGCCCTTGCACTCCGCGAAGCCTGCGTGTTCGGCGACGACGAGGGCCTCGCCCTCGCGCTCACCGTGAAACGGGCACGCAACGGCGTAGGACACGCCCGGCCGGGGGCTGGTCGGGAGCGTCGCGCCGAGCCGCTCGAGGAGGTCGCGGACGACGCGCGGGAACAGCCCGCGGCGTTCGAGTTCCGCGAACACGTCGGACCGGGTCGGCGCGGTCATCGGCCACCCCCCGGCTCGCCAGCGTCGGCGGCGTTGTCGGGGCCGTCGGCGTCTGCGCCCTCGGTGCGCGCGGAGGGGCGGGCGCGCCGGCCGAGCGAGACGACGCGTCGCAGTTTGGCAACGCGGAGGAGGATCTTGAGCTCGGCGATCTCCGCGCGGCGGTCCTCGATCGACTGCCGGATCTCAGCGGGAGTCGGGATCTCGGGAAGGATGCGGGTCATCGTGCCCGCCATCCTCCCCGCGTCGCGCGTCGCGTCTTAGAGCATCAGTCATGCATCGTTCATACACGCGGTGCTCGCGGTTCTGGGTCCCGCAGGAACCAGCCGGTCGCGCCGCCTTGCCCGCCTGAAACGACGAACGGCTGCACTTCCTCGGGGAGCCTCTTCCACGTGCGGGCTGGCCACTCGCCGAGTGCGGACTTCAGCAGGCTCGACTGGATCGGCTCCCCCTGAGCCGCGAGCAGCCTGCGCAGGAACGGGCCGGTCTTCGTCCCCCTCAGTGGGTACGGCACTCCGTCGACGTAGACCTGCCCACCCTCGTCCGAGACACGGAGCCGCTCCCACGGCGGGGCCGGCCGCACCGGCTCGCCGAACTCGAGGAAGAGTCGATGCACGTCCAGGTTCCACGTGAGTTGGTCGTTCAGCGAGTCGCGGTCAGCGTCCGTCAGCGCGGCCCACAGGACCTTCAGGTCGTCGGAAGGAGCGCGGAGCGGGAACACGAACACCGTCGCATCGTCCTCGATGCGCAGCGCGCGGCGCAGCTGCCCGTGTTCTGCGGCGCTTCGCGGGGGCAGTGGCGCCTGGATCGGTTCCGAAACGAGCGCGAGTTGGCCGGGACCTACCAGGGTGTCGGCGAGCGACGGCTCGAATAGGACGACCGCGAGGTTCGGGGGCGCGATCCGCCCGTCGAACGCCCAGTTGCCAAGTCCGGGCCAGATCGCCAGATCCCGCGGTCGCTCGGCGCGGATGGCCGACGCAAGGCAACCGCGCAGACCGCATGCCAGGCTGGCGCCGAGGTGTGGCAGCGCCAGCAGCGCACCGAGTGACAGTCCCGCGCTGGCGTTGGGGGCGTGCGCCATGTCCAGTTCCTTCCTCCGCGGCCGAGCGGGCCCGGGGGAACTGGAGCCCGGAACCCGCCGGCGCGGACGTGCCGCGCGGGGATCAGCCGCGCGGGCCCCAAGGGGCCACGAGAATGCTACGCAACGACGGCGACAGCTCCCGGCGACAGGGGCCGGCCCCCGTCGCGCGTGGTACGGGCACCCGCTCTCGGGCGTCGAGGAGCCGAGACGGGCGCGCCGTGGTTCCCTCGGGGAGCCGAGCCAGAACCGTCTCTCCGCAAGGCGTCCTGATCAAGTGACAGGAAGCAATGGGGGGCGCACGTGAGAGGGACTCCAGGGGCTGCTCCCGACGACCTTCGCGAGGATCGGAGGGGCCCTTCCCGTCGAAGGACCGGGGGCGCCTTGTACCATGCTTATCCGGTTGACGACGGTGACCCCAATGGGTAGCGTCTCGTCGCCAT
>CALJKZ010000112.1 GCA_937983085.1 uncultured Gemmatimonadales bacterium | reverse complement strand
TGTCGCGGACGAAGCGGAGGAGCTTGTTGCCGTCACGGAGCTCGGCCAGCTCCTCGTCCTTATGCGCCTCGGCGGCCGCCTCTTTCGGGGAGTCACCGAGTCCGACTTTGGCGCCGGCTTCTCTCACGAAATTGAAGATTCCCACGGGTCCTCCTGTGCTTGGAACGAACTGTCTGCGACCCCGGATTGCGATCCGGAGCGGCCTACGGGGGCATGTGCCCACTCCCATCGACCGAACGGGAGACGAAAAGTCACATGATCATGGCGGGTTCGGGAGTCTCCCGCCCACCAGCGCCGGCCTCCACGGCGCGCCATACCTCATCGAACACCCGATCCGGACCGATTCGGTCGACGACCCCTCCCACCGACAGCTTGTCGTGGAGGGGGCCTTTCACACCGGACAGGTGGACCTTCCCTCCCTCGCCGTGGACCTCGTCGATGATCTGATGCAGGACGTGGAGTCCCGTTGAATCGACACGATTCATCGGGTAGGCGTCGATGACGAGAGTGCGGGTTGCCGGTGGCCCGGATCCAGCGGTGCGCGCGAAGGCGGCGCGGGCAGCACTACGAAAGGCCTCGGCGTTGCCGTAGAAGAGCGAGGCGTCGAGACGGATGATGGCGATGCCCTCTTGTACTGGCGCGTTCCGGGAATCCTGCCGAGCTCCGCGATGTGGGGGCGCGTGATCTGGTGGAGGACGACGACCATGGAAAGGGCCGCGCCCACGAGGATCCCCTCTTCGATGCCCAATAGCAGGGTAGCGAGGAAGGTCGCCCCCATGAGGGCGAAATCCCGCCGGTCCACACGCCACAGGTCACGGGCCCCCGTCACATCCACGAGGCCCAGGACGGCGACGACGATGATGGCCGCCAGGATCGCTTTCGGCAGGTGGTAGAAAAGGGGCGTGAGGAAGAGCAGAGTGATCGAGATCACGGCGACGCTGATGAGCGAAGACCGCTGTGTTCGGGCCCCCGCCTGGGCGTTCACCGCGGTCCGCGAAAAGCCTCCCGTCACCGGGAAGGCCTGGAATGCCGAACCCGCCAGGTTGGCCAGGCCCAGCGCCTTGAGCTCCTGGTCTGGATCGATGTCGTAGCGCCCCTTCGACGCGTAGACCTTCGCCACTGCGATGGACTCCATGAAGCCGACGAGGGCGATGGCAAGCGCCACCGGCATGAGGTCGACGACGTCACTCGGCGCGATGGACATCCCTTCGGTGAGGCCGGGTAGCAGTGGTGTGGGCAGGCCCGACGGAACCTGCCCGACGACGTCGACTCCCCGGTCGGCCAGCGACGCCATCCACGAGAGGAGGGTTCCTGCGGCCACCAGGAGCATGGCACCGGGTAGCCGCGGCCAGAAGCGACGCAGGGCTACGCCGGACACGATTGCCATGAGGCCCATGACTACCGTCGTCGGATGTACGGCGGACGCCTGGCCGGCGGCTGCCACCACCATCTCGTGTGCCGGCCCCTTCGCCAATGCCAACCGGGTCAGCCGTCCGCGTTGGCTCGTGGGGATGATGATGAGGGCCGCGGACGTGAAGCCAGCAAGGACCGGACGGGACAGGAGGTTCACCAGGAAGCCTCCGCGGACCAGCCCCAGGAGCAACTGAATGCCGCCGACCAACGCGGACAGCGCCAGGGCCAGCGACAGGTACCTCTCGGCGTTCCCCTGGGCCAGGGGGGCCACGCCGTTGGCCACCAACAGGGCCACCATCGCCACTGGACCCACGGCGAGCTCTCGCGACCGCCCGAGCAGCGCGTACACCGCCAGCGTGACGAGTGCGGCGTACAGGCCGGAGACCGGCGGCAGCCCCGCGATCATGGCGTAGGCCATGCGCGGCGGAATGAGCAGGACGCCGACGGTCACCCCGGCCGCGAAGTCGTCTCGGACCGCGCCGGGGGCCTGCCCCCTGAGCGATCGCGCCAGGGGCAGGCTCGCGAGGACTTCGTTCAACTCAGGCGGCTCCCGCCGGCTCGCCCTTCTCCGCACCGGATCGGCCTGGCCACGCGTCGAACAGCCCGTCGACGAGCGTCACGTCGTAGCCCTCGCGGGCGCGTAGCGCGGCGGCGGCCGACGCGCGGTTGCCGGACCTGCAGTACGTCAGCACCGGTTTGTCACGAGGCACCTCCTCCAGCCGGGTGGCCAGGCGCGTGTGGGCGATGTTGATCGCCCCGGGCACGTGGCCCGACCGGTATTCGGCGGCACTGCGGACATCCAGGATGGTCCGCTCACCTGCCATGGTGTCGGCAGGCAGGTCGGCGAAGTCCATGCGCTCGATGACCTCTTCCGACAGGCCCCGCTCCACCAGCGCGGCCGGCGAGGCGTACCCTGCGATGTGGTCGTATCCGATCCTGACCAGGGTGCGAACGGCCTCCTCCAGCTCCGCGTGATCGATGAGCAGGTAGATCTTCGTGTCGGGATCGACGTAGGAGCCGACGATCATGGCGAAGTTGATGCCCAGCGGTGCATGCAGAGAGCCGGGGATGTGTCCGGCCATGAAGCCCTTCCGGTCTGGCCGAGTGTCGACGATGACGGCGCCGTCTTCGGCGCCCTTCTCCGCCAGTTCGTCGATGCTGCACGCCTTGGGGAGGGGAAGGTCGCCGAGGATCGGCACACCGCCTTTGTTGAGCTTCTTCATCCTCGCGAAGTAGATCGGCGGTTCGGGTTGGCCGTCGAGGATGGCATCCACGAAGCCCTGCTCCTCACGGAAGGAGAGGCCCGCGTTGTAGCGCCGCTCGTATCCCACCGTGGATTGGGGCACCGCCCCGAGAGCCTTGCCGCAGGCGCTCCCCGCGCCATGGCCTGGCCAAACCTGGAGGTGGTCGTCCAGGGCGAGGAACCGCTTCGTCGAATCGAAGAGCCGTCGCGCGGAAGGCTCCCGCGCACCCGCCACACCGGCGGCGGTTTCGAGGCGGCCGGGCCTGCCCAAGTCGCCGGAGACGATGCCGATGGGCTCGTTCGCACCTCCACCGAGATCGGTGGTCAGAAAACTCATGTGCTCCGGCGTGTGCCCCGGCGTGTGGAGCGCCTGGATGCGGATGTTGCCCACCTGGAAGGTGTCGTTGTCCTTCAGGAAGTGGACGTCGTAGTCGCTGTCCTGCGCCCAGACGTACTTCCAGTTCTCGTCACCTTCGTCGGACAGGTAGAGCTTCGTGCCGTGCTGTTCGGCGAACTCGCGCGTGCCCGAGAGGAAGTCGGCGTGGATATGAGTCTCGGTGGCCGCGACGATCCGGAGCCCCTCTTCGTTGGCGATCTCCACGTAGCGGTCGATGTCCCGCTCGGGATCGATGACGAGGGCCTCACCGGTGCGTTGGCAGCCGACGATGTAGGCGTACTGGGCGAGTTCGGGATCGAAAATCTGTCGGAAGAACATGGTGCGTCGTCTCTGTAGTGGGTCAGCTGTGGGGCAGTCGATGGCGGAGGGCGCCGTAGGTCCAGACGCCGGCGAGGGCGCTGAGGAACGCCACGATCATGACGGTGACTCCGTTGCCCAGGAGCACGTAGATGGGACCGGGGCAGGCGCCGAGGAGGCCCCATCCCAGCCCGAAGGCCGTGCCCCCGAGCCAGTACTGGTATCCAGGCGCCTCGAATCGATCTTCGGGGATCTCCATGGGGCGGTGCGTGACGGACCGGAGGCCGAGCTTCTTGATGAGCCAGACGCCGACGGCGCCCACGCCCACCGCCGAACCGATGATCCCGTACATGTGGAAGGCCTGGAACCGGAACATCTCCTGGATGCGGAACCAGGAGACGACCTCGGATCGGGTGAACACGATTCCCAGGACGATGCCCAGGAGAAGGTATGGCCACAGGCGCTCAGGCCCGGTGGCCATGGGCGAGCCGCCGGTGGCGGCGGAGGGACTCTGGGTGTGAATGGACATCAGGAGCCACCTCCCAGGATCAGCGGGAGGAGGAGGTGCGTGGCGATGAGCCCTCCGGCGAAGAAGCCCAGGACCGCCACGAACGATGTCACCCGAAGGGCGGACAGCCCCGAGATGGCGTGCCCGGAGGTGCATCCGTTGGCGTAGCGCGTCCCGAAGCCCACCAGGAACCCACCGAACACGATGAGGATCACGCCCGCAGGCGTCGCCAACCCGCTCCAGTAGAAGATCTCCGACGGGACGAGCCCGCCGAAGTCCGTGATGCCCAGGGCGGAGAGGTCGGCGCGGGTCGCTTCAGAGATCATGACCTCGGCCGGGCCCGTGAGACCGGCAATGAGCCCACCGATGACGAGCCCGACGACCATGGTGAGGCGCCAGCTTCCCCGATCGCGCCACGAGTACGAGAAGTAGTCGAGGTTCCTGGGGAAGGTCGCCGCGCACACGTCACGGAAGGTGGACGAGACACCCCATTTGCGGCCTGCATAGAGGTAGACAAGGGGGACGGTGAGCCCGATGAGAGGGCCCGCCACGTACCACGGCCAGGGCTGGGTCAGAAATTCCATAGGTTCAGCTTCCGGTGGACAGGAGTGCGCTTTGCTCTTCGGCCTGTTGTTCCAGGCGGTTGCACATGATGGCGCAGAGTGCGCTCACCGAGGGGTCGGCGACGCTGTAGTAGGCGTACAGCCCTTCCTTCCGGCGCTCGACGAAGTTCGAGGCGCGGAGTATGGCGAGATGTTTCGAGACGTTCGCCTGGTTCAGGCCGGTGTCTTCCACCAGGTCCGACACGGTCCTTTCACCCATGAGCAGGACATCGAGGATGCGGAGTCGAGCCGGCTCGGCGAGTACGCGGAAGCGTTCAGCGACGAGTTCGAGCACTTCTGCGGGGAGTCTCTGGTGCATGGGTCCCGGTGTAGTAGATCAATATATGAACAGATAGTAATATAGCATCCGTTCATCGTCAACACCGACCTCCGAACCCGCGGCGGCACGGAGACCCGAAGGCCCCGGCGACGCCGCCAGGGTCGAGGGTGTGGTGGCGTGGCGTGGCCGTCTCTTCATATTCGTCGGTACAGGATCGAACGTCCGACTCCGAGGCCAGGGCTGGCTCCGCTCCCTCGCACTCAATCCGCTTCCGCGAACTACTCGACTTCCATGCTACGACGCGCCACCCTCGCCGCTTTACGGTCGTTCCTCGTGTGGGCCCCTGCAGTGCTCCTGGCGGTAGCGGCAGCGGCTCCCGCCAGCGCACAGGAGTCGTGGGACGAGTACCGGGTGAACGCCATCCGCACCGCGGCTCCACCGACCCTCGACGGCATTCTCGAAGAGGGTATCTGGGAGCGTGCGGAGCGCCTGGAGAATTTCGTGCAGCAGGAGCCCGACGAGGGCGCTCCATCGTCGGACCGTACCGTGATCTACCTGCTGTACGATGCCGAGAACCTGTACCTCGGCGTGCGAGCGTGGGACACCTCGGCGCGCGGGGTGACCGCCACGGAGATGAGGCGCGACTCGGATCGGATCCTCGAGGAAGACAACGTCCAGATCATCCTCGACACGTTCAAGGATTCCAGATCCGGCTACATGTTCGTCACGAACCCGCTCGGGGCGCAGCTGGACCAGCAGGTCTTCAACGAGGGCGAGGGGGCGCGGCCCGGTCTGCCCACGTCGAACATCAACCGCGACTGGGACGGCGTCTGGCACGTCGCATCTCGGATCGGCGACGACGGTGGGCTCGCCGAGATCGCGATTCCCATGGTCACGCTGCGCTTTCCCGACCGCAGCATCCAGAGCTGGGGCTTGAACGTCATGCGCAACATCGGGAGTCGGAACGAGCAGTCGTTCTGGGCCCCCATCTCCAAGGAGTTCACCATCGCCCGGGTGAGCATGGCGGGGAGCCTCGACGGGATGCAGGAGCTCGATCGGGGCCTGGACCTTCGCGTCACGCCCTTCGTCACCAGCGGCGCCAGTCGAGTACTGGAGAGCCAGAACGAAGTGGACAACTGGGACCGGGAAGTCGGCGTCGATCTCAAATACGGTATCACCGCTGGCCTCAACCTCGACCTTACCGTGAACACCGACTTCGCCCAGGCCGAGGTCGACGACGAGCAGGTCAACCTCACCCGTTTCCCTCTGTTCTTCCCGGAGAAGCGCGACTTCTTCCTGGAGAACTCGGGGCAGTTCAACGTCGGCTCGGCCCTCGCTTTCAACCGCCACGTCGACCTCTTCTTCAGCCGGCGCATCGGACTGTCGTCGGACGGGGCGGTGCCCATCGTCGGCGGCGCTCGACTCACGGGGAAGATCGGCCGCAACGACATCGCGGTGATGGATGTGCAGACCGACAACGCCTTCGGCGAGTCCGGCGAGAACTTCCTCGTGGCGAAATACAGCCGGAACCTCTGGGGTCGCTCCCGGGTGGGCGGGCTCTTCATCAACAAGGCCGAAACCGACGGCGACCACTTCAATCGCACCTACGCCGTCGACGCGACGTTGGCTCCGCACCCCAACTTCACCGTCCTCGGCTTCGTTGCGAAGACCGAGACGCCGCGCACCACGCCACTGCCTGCCGACGCCGAGGGGTTCGGGGAGATGGGTGCCTACCTGAACGCCACCTGGCTTGACCAGAACTGGCGTTTCTACGGTGAGTACGTCGACCTGGAGAACGACTTCAACCCCGAGGTGGGCTTCCTGCCCCGCGCGGGTATCCGCACGACCAAGCTCCACGTCGAGCGCAATCCTCGACCCGACCGATGGGGCATTCGTGTCCTCTCTCCCATGGTCAACTGGACGTACACCACCGATCAGACCGGCCGACGGGTAGCCCAGCGGTGGCACTACATGCTCGGCACCCGATTCGACAACGGGGCCTACCTGAACATCTGGCTCAACGACCACTTCGACCGGGTGGACCAGGACTTCACCCTGAACGGCGTGACGATCCCGGGGGGGGACTACTCCTTCGCCGAGTGGCGCTTCTCCTTCGACAGCAACCCGGCGCGGCGCATGTACTACGGTCTCATGTATTCGCCGCAGGACTTCTACGGCGGGACCCGCGACGATGTCCAGCTCAGGCTCGGCGCCCGTATCACCGATCGCTTCTCTTCGGAGGCGCAGTACACGAGGAACTCCGTCGAGCTACCCGGCGGCTCCTTCGATGTGGATCTGGCGGCTCTGCGCATCGATCTGGCACTGTCGCCGACCATGACGCTTCGCTCCGTGACGCAGTACAACTCCCTGTCGGATCAGTTCGGCACCAGCGCCCGCTTCCGGTGGACGTACCGCCCGGGAAGCGACCTCTACGTGGTCTACGACGAGGTTCGCCGGGATCCTGAGACCCTCTTCGAGTACCGTGACCGTCGCGTCATCCTGAAGGCGACGTACCTGCTGACGCGGTAGAGGCTGTTCCCACCGACCGTTTCAGCCCGGGATACGCGACCCCCAGCGCGGCTGCCCTGGCCACGACGTAGACGATGAAGGACAGCCAGAGGCCCAGGTTCTCGTAGGGGCCGGTCAGAAGCAGGGAGAGAGCGACGAACGTGGCGAACGAGGCGATGCTCGCATTCCGCATGGCCCGCGTGGCGGTGGCTCCGATGAAGATCCCGTCGAGCTGGAAGGCGGGGAACGAGAGCATCACGTAGACGGCGGCATAGGGCAGGAAGGTCAGCGCTTCGGTGCGCACTGCGGCCAGATCCGTCAGTCCTCCGATGGCCAGAGGACCCAGCAGCGCCACCGCGATACCGAGCCCCACGGCGCTCGCCGCCGCCAACTCCGTGGCCGATCGGACCGCCTCGTCGAAGAGCCGTCGACGCCCCCCACCCACTGCGCGCCCCACGTGGATCTCCGTGGCGTGGGCGTATCCGTCCAGCAGGTACGCACCCAGCCCGATGAGCTGGAGGAGGACATGGTTCGCTGCGAGGATCTCGTCACCGAAGAGGGCGCCCTGATTGGTGAACCACGCGAAGCCCAGGAGGAGGAAGAGGGTGCGCACCATGATGTCGCCGTTGGCCCCCAGCGTCTTCATCGCCTTGGCCCGGTCGAGCACCCGGTCCCACGGTAGGATGGGCTCC
>CALJKZ010000111.1 GCA_937983085.1 uncultured Gemmatimonadales bacterium | reverse complement strand
GTGGCGCGATGACAGCCGGCCCACCTCTTGCTAGTCACCGGGATCGTCCCCCGCCCCCCTCCCCGTCAAGTTCTGATCCGTTGTCCCCGAATCCAGTGGATGTCCCGCGCGACCCGGACCCTCATGTGGGCATGGAAACCACACCCCTTACCCCCCGGCGGGATCACGCGCGGACGCCGTCCCCGACCGGCCTCTACTGGAGCGAGCGCGGCGTCGTCGCCTGCGCCCGGCACGCCCCCTACGAGCGGAGCGACACCTGGAACTGGGAACGCTGGGAACCGCTCTCCCGCGAAGACGCAGCCGCCTTCGCCGAGGCCGGATGCCGCCCGGCCCGCTGCGAGACGTGTGGCCTGCAGGCGCGCTGACCCGCCACGCCCGTTCCCCCCGTCCGGTAGCATAATACATGCGTATACAGCTACCGTCATGGGCACCCGCGGACCGCCCCCGACCCCCACGAAGATCCTCGCGATGCGCGGCTCCTGGCGCGCCGGCAGGAATCCCGCAGAGCCCCGCCCGGAGCCGGGACGGCCCCGCTGCCCCAAGTGGCTCGACACGGACGCCAAGGCCGCGTGGCGCCGCCTCGTCCCCCAGCTCGACCGGATGGGCGTGCTCACGCGCATCGACGGCAATGCCCTCACCCGTTACTGCACGCTCTTCAGCCGCTGGAAGAAGGCGGAGCAGTTCCTCCAGGAGCGCGGCGAGGTCTACCTCGACAAGGACGAATCCGGCCGCGTCAAGGGCGTCCGTCCCTATCCCCAGGCCCGCATGGCGGCGCAGCTCAGTGAACAACTCCTCCGCTTCGAGAACCACTTCGGCATGACCCCCTCCGCCCGGACGCGGCTCAGCGTCCCGGGCGGCGAGGCCCCGCAGGATGACCAGGACAAGCGCCGGTTCCTCAAGCTCGGTTGACTGGGAAACCGTGCTCCCGCAGATCCCCGGCTACGACCCCTTCGCCACCGCCCGGGACTGCACGTTCGACGAGGAGGCGGCGGATCTCGCCGTGGGGTTCTTCAGGGAATGCCTGACGCACGTGAAGGGGGCGCAAGCGGGCCAGCCCTTCGTTCTCGCCCCCTGGCAGCAGGCGGTCGTCGGCAACCTCATGGGATGGAAGCGCCCCGACGGCACGCGGCGATACCGGGAAGCCTTGATCATGGTCCCGCGGAAGCAGGGCAAGACCCTCATGGCCGCTGGCCTCGCCCTCCACGCCTTTTTTTGCGATGGCGAGCCGGGTTCCGAGATCTACGCGGCGGCGGCGGACCGAGACCAAGCGCGTCTCCTCTGGGATGTGGCGCGCCGCATGATCCAGAACGAACCCGCGCTTTTCGAGTCCTGCCGACTCTACCAGCATTCGATCGTGATCGAGACGATGGGGTCCTGCTTCAAGGCCATAAGCGCCGACGCCGCCACGAAGCACGGCTACAACAGTCACTTCGTCGTGGTGGACGAGCTGCACGCGCAGCGGGACCGCGAACTGGTGGACGTGCTCCTGACCAGCATGGGGGCCCGTCGCCAGCCCCTGATGGTCTACCTGACCACAAGCGACTTCGAGCGCCCGTCCATCTGCAACGAGAAGCACGACTACGCCTGCAAGGTCCGCGACGGCATCCTCGAGGACCCCTCCTTCCTTCCTGTGGTCTACGAGGCCGCCCACGACGCGGAGTGGACCTCGAAGGACGTGTGGGCGCAGGTCAACCCGGGCTTGGGCCAGAGCCTGAACCTCGAGTACCTGGAGCGGGAGTGCCGCCGCGCCCAGGAGCAGCCCTCCTACGAGAACACCTTCAAGCGGCTGCATCTCAACATCAAGACGCAGGCCGACGTGGCGTGGCTCTCCATGGCGGACTGGGACGCCTGCGCCGCCCGCGTTCCCCCGGACGACCTCAGGCGCAAGACCTGCTACGCCGGCCTCGACCTCGCCTCCACCACGGACCTCACCGCCTTCGTCCTCTACTTCCCCGAGGACGGGCACCGGGTGCTGCCGTTTTTCTGGGCGCCCCGGGAGAACGCCGTGAAGCGGGAGCACCGGGACCGCGTGCCCTATACCGCGTGGGCGCGCGACGGCCACCTCCAGCTCACCGAGGGCAACGTCTGCGACTACGAGGCCGTGCGCCTCCGCATCGACGAGCTGGGCAAGCTCTACGACATCAAGGAGATCGCCTTCGACCGGTGGGGCGCCCAGCAGCTCGTGACCAACCTTAAGGACGACGGCCACGAGGTGGTCGCCTTCGGCCAGGGCTACGCCTCCCTCTCCGCGCCCGCGAAAGAGCTGGAGAAGCTCATCGTGTCGCGCCAGCTCCGGCACGACGGCCATCCCATTCTGCGTTGGTGCGCCTCCAACGTCATGATCGAGACCGACGCCGCCGGCAACATCAAGCCGTCCAAGAGGAAGTCGAAGGAGCACATCGACGGGATCGCCGCGCTCGTCATGGCCATCGGACTCGCCATCGTCCGGGAAGAGCCACGCGAGCCCTACAAAAACGGCGTCATCATGCTTTAGCCATGCCCCGCCGCCCACCCACGTTCGCCGAACTCCTGCGCCGTCGCATGGGCCGCATGGCGCGCGACGCCGAGTACGAGGCGCGACGCCGCTCCGATCCCGCCCTTGCCAAGGCCAACCGCCTGCGCAGCTCGTCGCAGTGGAAGAAGGTCCGGGCCATCAAGCTTGCGTGCGATCCGTGCTGCGAAGACTGCAGGGAGCACGGCGTCACCATGGCAGCGCAGCAGGTCCATCACATGGAGCCCGTGGCGATGCGGCCGGACCTGGCGTTCGTGATGGAGAACCTGCGCTCCTTGTGCACGACGTGCCATGCGAAGCGCGAGGCGGCGGAGCGGTGGGGGCGGTGACAGCGTGTGGGGCAAGGCAACGAGGGGGGGGGGGGTGAAAGGTCTGGGGTTTCAATTGCGAGCGGACGCGCGGGAACGTGCACGCGCTCACGGGTTTCCCGAAACCCCCAATCGGGCGCCCCGATGGCCGAAACTCCCGATGGTTGCGGGATTCTCCGGGGCCGGAGGGCTGCGGAAACGGGTCCGAACTCGGACGCTAGATGGCCCCAGGTGGCCACGTCGTGTGCCACGGGCCGCGGGGTGCGGTGGCGCGCGGTGTCCCCAAGGTGGGGGCGCAACGGTGCAGGACCGCGCGAGGTGTCGGGGCGACGTTTCGACGCAGTTCGAGGTCGTTAGCGGTGCCAAGGGCGGCCAACGCCCTGAAAGCCTTCGGAATAGCCCACAACGCCGCCCGTAGGCCCAGCAGACGCCAGGTTGCGTTACGGCAGCCCGCCGAGAGCGTCCAGCATCCGGAGCAGGCCTTTCAGCCCCCGAGCGGGCAGCTGTCGGAGAAGCTCCTCGTCCGCGCCGGCGATGGCGGCGTCGAGGTTCCGGTGGAGGGCCTCTCCCCGGTATGCCGTAGCGATCAGGGTGGCCCGGCCGTCGTCCGGGTCGGGGAGCCGGCGGACCATCCGCCGCCGCACCAGCTCGGCCACGAGGCGGCTCGTCGTGGACGCCTCGAACCCCGTTCGAGCTGCGATGTCCGCGACCCGGAGCGGGCCGTGGGCCAGAACGACGGCGAGGACGTGTCCGTGGGCGTTGGTGAGGCCGAGGTCCTGGAGGGCGCGGTTGAAGAGGCGGTCCACCCGGCGCCACGCCGCACCCAGCCGAAACCCGAGGCACCGATCTACCCGCTCCTCCACGCGGCCGGGGATTGTAGGGGCGGGCGTAGGTTCTGTCGCGGCCGTTCTCCTTGTCCCCGCCCGGACTACGATAGATGCATATACAGCCATGAAGATCCGCGACCGAATCATCGGGCTGCGCCGGGTCCCCGCGCGGGACCTGCGGCCCCATCCCCGGAACTGGCGCACCCACCCGAAGGCGCAGCAGGAGGCCTTGAAGGGCATCCTGGCCGAGGTCGGGTACGCCGACGCTCTGCTCGCCCGGGAGACGCCGGAGGGTCTGCAGCTAATCGATGGACACCTCCGGGCGGAGACGACGCCGGACCAGGAAGTCCCGGTGCTGGTCTTGGATGTGACTGCCGAGGAGGCCGACAAGCTGCTCGTCTCGCTCGATCCCCTGGCGGGCCTCGCCGGCGTGGACGAGGACAAGTTGGGCGACCTGCTCAAGGACATCTCCACCGACAGCGAGGCGCTGAAGGCGCTCTGCGACGGGCTGTAGCCCCCGAAGCGCCGCGACGGCCACACCGATCCCGACGACGTGCCTGAGCCGCCAGACACGGCTGTCACGCGGCCGGGCGACTTGTGGCTGCTTGGGGACCACCGGCTGCTCTGCGGCGACTCGAGCAAGGCCGAGGACGTGGACCGGCTCCTGGAAGGGGCGCAGATCCACCTCGTGAACACGGATCCGCCTTACAACGTGAAGGTGGAGCCGCGGTCGAACAACGCCATCGCCGCGGGCCTGTCGTCGTTCAGCGCGACGCACCACCAGGGGCTCGATGTGGCGCGGCATCCCTCGAAGTCGAAGCCGACCGGGAAGATGCGTCCGAAGGACAGGCCGCTGGAGAACGACTTCGTCAGCGACGAGGCGTTCGCCGAGATGTTGCTCGCCTGGTTCGGCAACGCGGCCCGCGCGCTCGTCCCCGGCGGCTCGTTCTACATTTGGGGCGGATACGCCAACGTTGGGAACTACCCGCCCGCCCTGAAGGCGTCGGGGCTCTACTTCTCGCAGGCGATCATCTGGAACAAGCTGCACCCCGTGCTCACGCGCAAGGACTTCATGGGCGCCCACGAGTGGTGCTTCTACGGATGGCGCGAGGGCGCGGCGCACCGCTTCTTCGGGCCGCCCAACGTCCCGGACCTGTGGGACCTGAAGAAGGTGAGCCCGCAGAAGATGGTGCACTTGACCGAGAAGCCGGTCGAGCTGGCGGCGCGGGCGATGGAGTACAGCAGCCGCCCCGGCGAAAGCGTCCTCGACCTGTTCGGGGGAAGCGGCTCCACGCTGATCGCCGCGGAGCAGACCGGGCGGGAGGCGTATCTGGTCGAGATCGATCCGGCGTACTGCGACGTGATCGTCGAACGCTGGGAGACGTTCGCGGGCAGGAAAGGGCAGCGGGCCGAGGCGACCCCGGTGTAGAACGGCGCGAATGACCGATCCGGAGATCTACCACCCCACCCCCATGGACGGCCGCGAGCCGTTCCATGCTTCAGGGAACGCCCTCGGAGCAACCGTTCTCGATTTCTGGCGGTGGTCCTGCTCGGACCTCCTCAGCAATGCGACGCGCGGCGTCGTCGCGGAATACATCGTGGGCATGGCCCTGGGAGCTGCTCATGGCGTGCGCAACGAGTGGGGGGCCCACGACTTGAAGACGACCGATGGCACACTCGTCGAAGTCAAGGCGTCCGGCTACGTTCAGTCGTGGCATCGGGCGACACCCTCGAACATCAGCTTCGGAATCCAGCCCACCAAAAGGGGCGCCCCTGGCACCCATCTGCCAACCCCGCCGGCGGATAGGGCCCGACACGTCCGCCTGTTCTTCACCCGGACCC
>CALJKZ010000110.1 GCA_937983085.1 uncultured Gemmatimonadales bacterium | reverse complement strand
CACGCGGGTGGTAAGGCGTGGTCTTAGCCAAGAGTCCGGGAGCCTTCGCCTCGTCCATGCTAGGAAGGAGGTATCCTCTACACGCCACGCAGTGCGCGATGCGCGTTTGGCCACGCCAACCGTCGCGGAGTGATTCCGTGTCACACCGAGGACAGTACAGCAGTTCGCCGGTCCATTTCGCCTTCGTCCGCGTGACCCGACCCGCCTCATGAGCAACCCCCAGACGATGCCGGTACTCTCGAAGCTCGCCTTCATCGAACCAAACCGCATCGCAGCCGGTGCAGGCCTCAACTGTCACCCCGTCAACCGGCTCGACTGAGTCCATCGGCTCATCGCAGAAGGGACAAAATCGGAGAGGCACGAAGTCAATTTCCAGATGAGGCGGTTCGCAATCGAGCGCGGTACTCAAGAATACGGTCCTCCACCCAGTCTCCGGGTCCGCGCTTTCAGATAACGTTCCGAGGTTTCCGGCGCGGCGCCCATCAGGCGCCGTGCTTCAGTGCAGCGAACGTAGTGAGCGGAACCGGAAACCGCATTGTTATACGGCGGCGCACTCCGGAGTCGAGAGTCGTCCGGCGACATCTGAGGCTACTCCCTGGAGTGCCACGTGTCTGGTGCCCGAGCGTTGTGTAAACATGCCAGCACGTCCACCACATCGTCCTCAAGGCGATAATAGAGGGCGTACGGGAAGCGATGCAGGAGAGCCCTTCGATAGGTTGCCGAGACCTGCGGAAAGGCCGTCGGGAATCGGACGATGAGTTCGATCGCCTTCTCCAGCGACTCAACGAAATCGAGCCCGAGGCCAGCGCGCTGCTCCTCGTACCAAGCTCTCGCCGCTACGACGTCCTGAGCCGCCTCCTGTCGGAAGCGAACTCGCACCTACGCGAGCCCCTTCAGCCGCTCCCGGACTTCCGCCCACGACACATACGCGGGACTGGGCTTGGACAATCGCTCTTCCAAGACCTCCGCGTGCCAGGCAGGCACCGGGACCTCATCGGGGATGGCGGCGATCGCGTCCCACGCATCGCCCAGGAGTTCGATCCGCTCTTCCGGAGGGAGCCGGAGAATCTCCGCTAGTAGGGCTTCCTTAGTCATGGATAGAATCTCAGAGCCAAGCCGGGGTCAGAGCAATGCTTAAACAGGTCATACCCGCCACACCCGGCTTAGTCGTGATCGCGCTGCCGGATAACGTTTCTAGGTGAGCGACGCTCGCCGCAAGGCGGGTGTCCCGAAGGGGCGTAGCGCGACAGCGTGGAGCCGCTCACCGCGTGTTATCGGACGGCGCCACCCCATGCTTCGTCAGGATCTCTCTCTTGAGGTCATCCTCCTTCCGACGAGTCCAATCTCTCAAGAAGAACGGATGCTTGGCTGCGCTCTCGGACAGATCTGCCTACCGCCGCATGTAGAGATCGGGGTCATTCTCGGTCCACCGGGCGGCGAGGTGGTGGGCGCGAATCGCCGCCTCCCATACAACGGCCGAGGCTGGAATGCTAAGCATTCCGCTCTCGAGAATACTGCGGCGTGCCCTCAGTTGGCGAGCTCGGAAAAGCAGGTACCACAGCGATATCACAACCGCAATCCAAGCTAAGACGCCGAGGACGATCCCGATGTAGTCCGACGACACAACAGCCGGCTCGCGGCTGAACACTGAAGACAACAGCGCTAGCGGTGGAGTCGACAACTGGAACGCCATGCCCAAGACCGGCATTAGGGCCAACCAGGCGACAAAGTGAAGAACGTTCTGCATCTCTTGGAGGTAGCGCCCCGGATGCCAACTGACCGGCGAAAGCTGTGAGCCGGGCTCAAACCAGAACCGGCGTGCACTATCATCCTTGATCTCACCCAGCCCTCCTGAGGCGCCTTGATGGCCCCAACTGGGAGTCTCTGGCCTGGCCTTCATACTTCTCTCAAGCTGCTCCAGATTCCACCCCAGCCACTGATCTCGGACGAACCGATCCTGCTTCGAGACGTAGATTCTGTCGAACAATGCGGGGGCCATCACTCGCCATGCACGGAGGGCCTCCTCCCAGCCAACCGAGAGGCCGCCTTCTGTACTGTCGTCCAAGCGTTCGAATGCGAAATGTCGGTTTGCCGTTCCGTACTTATAAGTGCCGATTCGGGACACCGTCATCATTACGACGATAGCCAACAAGCCGGATAAGCCGATGAAGGGCTGCTCTGCGTCCTGGTAGCCTGCCGCCGCCGTCAGTAGAACCGCGGCGAACGCTAGGCCTTGAAACGAGAAGCGAGTAAAACAGTCCTTTACGTCGTTGGCCTCATCGCGGAGTTGCTTCCAAAGCTCTGGTTTCACTCGTTGAGACTCCTGCTCCACACGTACAGAGCTGACTATGAACCCAGTTCCCCCTGTCCAACGCGCTGTCGGATAAC
>CALJKZ010000109.1 GCA_937983085.1 uncultured Gemmatimonadales bacterium | reverse complement strand
GACGGCATACGAGATGTGCGGACGTGACTGGAGTTCAGACGTGTGCTCTTCCGCTTGCCGCCGTCGCGGCCCTCTTTGCTGATGGGTTCCTCACCAAAGAGGGCCGCGACGGCGGCGCGCTGGGACACGGCACGGTCGCCCCAGGCCAGCACGTACGACCCCACGTCGGGTACGGCGGCCAAGAGGTACGGATTGCCGAAGGAGACGAGCACGGTGGGCCGCGTTCGGGCGGCCTCGTTCACGAGGGTTCGGAACGCCTCTGGCAGCACCTCCTCGTCGGATCCCGCCGAAGCCGGGACGTACGCGGTGACCACCACCCGATCCGCTTCGGCCAGAGCGGCGGCCGCGGCTTCGTAGGCCGAGGAGTCGCTGCGCTGGTCGAGCGAGATCTCCGTGAGCTCGAGGACACGCTCGGCGAGGGCCGGCCCGAACTCGCGGTTGGCCCATAGACGCGACGTGGGCGCCCACCGGAGATGGAGCGTCGGCTCGAGGGAGAGCCCGTCCATGGGCACGAGACGGTCGTGGTCCCGGGCGAGGACGATGGAGCGCGTCGCCGCGGTGTCGGCGAAGGCCACGTGAGGACCGGACCCGACCACGTCGGTGACATGCTCCAGCGAAGCGAAGCGTCGACGGTGGAGCTGGAGCCGGGCCTTCGCCTCCAGGAGCCTGCGCGCCGAGGCCTCGAGACGCCCTCGAGCCATCCTGCCCGACTCCACCGCCGCCTCCACCGCGTCGATGGCCTCGGTCACCGCCTTGGGCGAGAGCACCACGTCCGAGCCGGCTTCCAGCGCGCGCACCGCGGCCTCGCCCAGCCCGTACATGTCGGTGATGCCCCGCATGGTCATGGCGTCGGTGAAGATGATGCCGTCGAACCCGAGGTCGTCGCGAAGAATCCCGGTCATGACCTCCGGGGCCAGAGTCGCCGGAGGCCCACCCGGACCGAGCACGTCCGGAAGCTGGACGTGCGCCGTCATGATGGCGTCGACTCCCTCCTCGATGGCGCTGGCGAAGGGATGGAGCTCCAAGGAGTCCAGCCGAGCCCGGTCGGCATCCACCACCGGGATTCCGATGTGGGAGTCGGTGGAGGTGTCGCCGTGGCCGGGAAAGTGTTTGCCTGTGGTGAACGCGCCACCATCCCGGGCCCCGCGTATGAACGCCGTCCCCATGCGGGCCACGAGGTCCGGATCACCCCCGAAGGAGCGCGTGGCGATGACGGGGTTGTCGGGATTCGAGTTGACGTCGAGGACCGGCGAGAAGAGGAAGTGGACGCCGACGGCCCGCGCTTCTCTTGCGGTGATCCGACCGTACTCGTACGCGAAGCGCTCGTCGCCGATGGCCCCGAAGGCCATGGTGGGCGGGAAGTCGGTTCCGCCACCCTGCGCCAGCATGGAAGGGAGGGCGAACGACCCGTTGATCCGCATGCCGGGACCGCCGTTCTCGAAGTCCGCCGTGACCAGGAGGGGGATCTCCGCACGGGACTGGAGTTCGTTGAGCTTCGACACGTAGGCGTGGGGTGTCCCGATGGACGGGGAGACACCGCCGATCCGGTCGTCCTCGATCCAGGCCCGGAGTGGCTCGAACTCCGGACTGGTGGGGGTCACGTATCCGCCGGGAATCCACTCGATGACGAGCTGACCGATGAGCTCTCGGAGGCTCAGCCCCCGGAGGGTCGACTCCACCCAGTCACGGGACTCGCCGTCGAGTTCACCGCGAACGATGGGCAGAGGCGTCGGGTCCTGCGTTGCCGACGACGCGACGGGAGCCGGCGCCGGTCCGGGTACCCCGGCGGATCCGGAGCACGCCGTCAGGAGGCCGAGGACCAGGCAGGACGCAGCGAAACGCGTGAGCGTGAGTACCGTCGAGGACACCCGATCCGCTCGCCGCGTCTCCGTCACGTCAGCGGCCTCCAGCGAGGCCGCGTTTGCTCCCGATCATGAGTCCGTCTCCGATCTCGAAGAGCGGAGGAATGCGGGTGGGCACCCGCCCGGTGATCTCCACCTGACCGAGCAGCGCCTGAGCTGCCGCTCGCTGACTCGCTTCCGACCCGTTCCACGCGAGCATGTACGACTGGACGCCGGGGAACTCGGTGACGAGGTAGGGATTGCCGAACGACACGACCACATGGGGCACCCCGATCCGCTCCAGGCGATTGATGAAGTCGGTCAGCTCCTCGGGAATCGCCACGGACCCCGAGTACGCGACCGCCGTCACGTAGGTGCTCACCACGACCAGTGCGCGATCGCGGGCCCGCTGCAGGAGCGCGTCGTAGATCTCGGGACCCGTATCCCGGTCCAGCTCGGCGGTCGTCAGCCGGGGGTACGTCTGGCGAAGCTCCCGGTTGAAGAAGCGACCGGCCAGGACGTCCGACGTGCGACGGTACGTCACCGACATGACCCGCGCCGAACGGGTACCGGCGAGGGGAAGGAGGCCCCGATCATTCTTGAGGAGGGTGATGGACCTGCGGGCGATGTCGTCGGCCACGGCAATGTGGTCGGGGATGCCCACCGTGCTCGCCACCTGCTCCATGGGCACGTAACGGTTCTCGTGCAGTCCCAGTCCCTGCTTCGTTTCGAGGACCCTCAGGACGGACTCGTCGAGGCGGGCCTCGCTGACCCGACCGGTACGCACCGCCTCCACGATCCCCTCCGCCGCCCCGGCGACCGACGCGGGCATGAGGATGACGTCGGCGCCGGCCTCCAGTGCCCGGACCGCCGCCGCACCCGAGTTGTGGCTACGCGAAATGGCGCTCATGTCCATGGCATCGGTGAAGACGATCCCGTCGAAGCCCATCTCCCCACGAAGGACGTCGGTGAGGACCAGCGGCGACAGCGTCGCGGGCTCACGCACCCCGCCGTTGAGGGACGGCACGGAGATGTGCGCCGTCATGATGGCGCCCATGTCCGCGTCGATGGCCTCCTGGAACGGGTGGAGCTCCACCGAATCCATGCGAGCCCGGTCGTGACGGGTGACCGGCAGCGCGATGTGCGAGTCGACCTCGGTGTCGCCGTGACCCGGGAAGTGCTTTCCGGTGGCGATGGCGCCGTTCTCCTGAACTCCGCGCACGAAGGCGATCCCCATGCGGGCGACGCTCGACGGGTCTTCCCCGAAGGACCGGACGTTGATGATGGGGTTGTCCGGGTTCGAGTTTACGTCGAGCACTGGCGCAAAGGGCACGTGGATGCCCACCGCTCGGGCCTCCAGAGCGGTGATCCGACCCATCTCGTAGGCGAGCTGTTCTTCGCCCGTGGCCCCGACGGCCATGAGCGAGGGGAAGTTGGTGGCTCCGCCGAGGTCGATGTTGCCCGGCATGTGGATGGCGCCCCGCATCCGGAAGCCTGCCCCCGTCTCCAGATCGGCGGCCACCAGCAGCGGCACGTCGGCGTGGCCCTGCAGATCGTTCAGCTTCGCGGCCACCTCGAACGGCGTGCCCACGGACATGATGACGCCGCCGATCTTGTTCTCTTCGATGAAGCGGAGGACACGCTGGTGGCTGTCTGAACCCTTGGGAGCGAAGTCGCCCAGCACCCAGGGCATGATGAGTTGGCCGACCTTCTCCTCGAGCGACATCTCGTCGAGGGTCCGCTGGGCCCAGCTTCGCTCGTCGACGGGTTCGGGATCGGGCTCGTTCTGCGCCGCGGCCTCCTCGGCCACGACGCTGTCGAATACGGCATCGAGGGACGGAGCGGCGTCGGTGCTGTCCGTGGCCGTCTGGTCACCGTCGGAAATCGCGGCGACCGTCTCGTCGGGCTCCCCCGCCGGGGTCGGGCCTGAGCCGCCCGATCCGCCGAAGAACCCACACGACGACAGGGTGATGACGAGCGCGAGGGTGCCAGATCCCCGGAGTAGATTCGACAATGGAGCGAGGCGTCCCTGCGTCATGCGTGGGTGGACCGTAGGCTGGGGGGTGCGTTGACGTAATCCAATGTGTCGCCGATGCTTGCCGCATGTCACGACCACTGTGGGAGCACACCATGCGGCCAGCCCTCGACACGCGCCAAGGTATTCAGATGTTTCTACCCCCACAATCAGCCGTGTTCACGGGGCTCGCCGCGTGTTTCCTGGCTGCGTGTGGAGGCGAATCGAGGGGTGTGGGAGGGAGCGGCTCGGAGGCCGTCTCCGTGGCCAGCGCGGCGTCGGCACCCGCGGTGCGGCCCGGAGTGGAGGTCCTCCTCACCGATTCGGCCCATCTGGTCGCCGGGCGACGCGTCGGGCTCGTGACCAACCACACCGGCGTCTATTGGGCGGAGACCGGGCCCGAGGCGTCCGCGGACGAAGCCGTGGGCCATGTCATCGATGCGCTCTTCACCTCGCCCGACGTCGAGTTGGTTGCTCTCTACGGACCGGAGCACGGCATCCGCGGCGTCGCGGAGGCAGGCGCCCGCGTGGACACCGAAGTGGACGAGCGGACGGGCGTCACGGTGTTCTCCCTGTACGGCGAGACCCTCCGCCCGACGCCCGACATGCTCGAGGGCGTCGAGGTCCTGGTCTTCGACATGCAAGACATCGGCGCACGTTACTACACCTATGTGTCGACCATGGCGTACGTCATGGAGGCGGCGGGCGAAGCGGGCATTCCCTTCGTCGTGCTCGATCGCCCGAACCCCATCCGCGGCGACGTGGTACAGGGCAACATCCTCGACCCCGCCTTCGCGAGCTTCGTCGGTCTCTACCCCGTCCCCATGCGGCACGGAATGACGCCGGGGGAGCTGGCGAGGATGTACGTGGCCGAGTACGGCATCGACGTGGACCTCCGCGTCGTCCCCATGGAGGGATGGCGTCGGAGCATGACGTACGACGAGACCGGACTTCCGTGGGTGCCGCCGTCGCCCAACATGCCGTCCCTGGAAAGCGCGCTGGCCTACCCCGGCACATGCCTCTTCGAGGGCACACCCCTGTCCGTAGGCCGCGGCACGGATCGTGCGTTTCAATGGGTCGGCGCGCCGTGGCTCGACGGGGACGCGCTGGCGGCCGCGCTGGAGGAGTACGGCTTCCAGGGCGTCCGCTTCGAGGGCGTTTCGTTCACGCCGGAGACGCCCGGTGACGGGAAGTTCGGCGGCGAGGAGATTCACGGCGTGCGCGTGGTGGGGGAGTCGGCGGCCTACGACGCGTCCCGTGTGGCCGTAGCCATGCTCGTGGAAACACGGCGGGCCTCGGGCAGCGAATGGTTCTGGCGTGACAGCCATTTCGATCGGCTGGCGGGCACCGACGCCTTACGTCTGGGCATCGAGGCCGGCCAGAGCGTCGACGATCTCACCGACAGCTGGACCGAAGGACTGCAGCGCTTCGAGGCGACGAGAGCCCCCTACCTCATCTACCCCTGACCGACCACCTCTCCATGACCGACCTCCGCACCCTCTCACCGCTCCGTCGCCCCTTCGCTCCTTGGGTCGCCGCCTTCCTCGTGGCATGCGGCGGCGCGGCGTCGTACGGCCCGACGACCCCGGCACCGACGTCGCCCACGGAGATCGCACGACTTCACGACGGAGCCCGGGTCGCGGGCCTGGAGGACCGCCGATTCAACCACCGGCAGTTCTGGACCGCCGTGGAGCCCTACCTGGGAGGGGCGGTCTCGTCGCGCGTCGCCGGTGAAAGCGCCGAGGGCCGATCCATCCGCCACCTCACCTTCGGGAACGGGCCCGTCACCGTCCTGCTCTGGTCTCAGATGCACGGAAACGAGAGCACGGCATCCATGGCCCTCGCCGACATGATCCGCTTCTTCCACGACTCGCCGGATCATCCGTTGGCGCGGCGGATCGCCGAGGGATCGACGATCCACATGATCCCCATGCTCAACCCCGACGGGGCCGAGCGCTTCCAGCGGCGCAACGCGCAGGCCATCGACGTGAACCGGGACGCCCGTCGTCTCCAGACGCCCGAGGGCAAGCTGCTCAAGGCGGTCAACGACGAGGTTCAGCCCGACTTCGGATTCAATCTCCATGACCAGAGCGCCGCCGTGCGGGTGAGCGGCACCGATCTCGGTGTCGCCATCGCTCTCCTGGCCCCGGCCTTCAACGAGGCGCGGGACGTGGACGCCAAGCGGCGCCGCGCCATGCAGGTGGCCACCCTCCTCATCGAGGCCGTGGAGCCTCTCGTCGGTGCGCACATCGCCAAGTACGACGACACCTTCAACCCCCGGGCCTTCGGTGATCTCATGGGGGCGTGGGGGGCGAGCACGGTGCTCATCGAGTCCGGAGCATGGGCTGACGATCCGCAGAAGCAGCATCTCCGCAAGACGAACTTCGTCGGCATTCTCGCGGCCCTCGACGCCATCGCCACGGGCCGCTATGCCGAGTACGACCCCGACGTCTACGAGCGGCTGGCCTACAACGGTCGCCGGCTGCCCGACCTACTCATCCGCGGCGGATCGGTGGCGGTGCCGGGCCTGCCTGCGCTGGAGGCCGACCTCCTCGTCGAGTACTCCATGCCGCTTCTCAAGGAGGGGGGCATCATCTCGGACCTGGGCGACATGGGTACCTCCGAGGCGCAGGACACGCTGCACGTGGATGGCCTGTACCTCATTCCCATGAGCAGCGCGCTCGACGCCGGCGGCGGTCTCGACGTAGGAGCCCCCGCCCACTTCACGGTGGCCGAGGACCAGGCCGGGCGGCGGATCCGCTTCCTCTTCGAGGGACGTCCTCCGACGCGCCGGTAGCGGGGCCGCGGCCCCCGTCTCTACCGCGCTCGAGCCCGGCTTCGTCCTCGCCCTCGGGCCCGGCGTCGTCCTCGCCCTCGAGAGTGGCCCGTGGCCGGAGCCGCCCTTGACCGCGCGCTCAGGGGCCGGACGTCGGCCCGGGGGGTGCCCCCGGTGCGGGCGGCGGCTGCAGGTCGGCAGGTCGCACGGCGACGAGGTCCTCCACCTCCAGGGCCAGCGCCGTGAGGTCGCCCCAGATCCGTCCGTAGAGCCCGCCCAGCGCCTGCGACGCATCGGAAGCGGCGTGGCCCACCTCGGGGCCTCCGGTGGGCGTCAGTTCGGGCACGGCATACGCACCGACGCTGATTTCTCCTTCCGCGTGCTCGTACGGGTACGGCACCGTCTCCAACGCGTTGCGGAGGTGGGCCAGCCGTTCGTGGAGCCGCTTCGAGGCGTCCAGCACCTCGTCGAGCAAGGGTCCCTGCTGAATGGTCGGACCGGCGATCTGGAGGAGGACGCCCAGCTCGGGCAGGAGTTGGTTGATGACGCGCAGCGACTCCCATTCGGCTCCGATGGCGTGGACCGCGTGCGTCAGCCGGGGAAGCCGCTCGTGGATGGCGGCGCAGCGAGAGATCCCGTGGGTCACCGTGGGATGGGCGGAAGCCGCCAACGCCACGTCCATGCGCCGGGCAGCGACCCTGACGTCGTCCGACAGCTCCTCCCTAGCCGAGCGTAATGCGGCATCGGCCGAAGCCAGGTGCTCGTCGGGATCCTCTCCGGCTTCGAGACGAAGCTCGTCGAAGCGGACGGCGTTCTTCTCGCCCAGGCCCGCGTCCAGGGTACGGACGTATACAGCGGCCGCCATGCGCGCCGCAGCCAACTCGTCGAGGCGCTTCAGCACCTCCTTCACCTTCGGCACCCCGTCGGCCATCCGCTGACGGAGGGCGCTCGACTCCTCCGCGGCGCCGGGCAGGCCGGGCGTCGGGCCGATGGGGTGCATGGGGGCCACCCCCAACGAGAGGAGCTCGGTCTCCATGAAGAAGGTGGACAGGGCCTTGCCGCTCTCGATCCGTCCTTCCTGCTCGGTGACGGCCTCGTCGGTGGGTACGAGGCTGAGCGCCTCCGAGGGCTCCCCGAGAACCGCTTCGTAGAAGGCCCTCGTTGATTCTGCGCAGAGCCCGTCGAAGTCGTGGAAGAGCGCCGAAGCCGGGCGTTCGTCGGTGAGGCGTGGGGGGTGGGAGCCACCCTCGATGGCTCGGATCCTGTCTCCGGTGCTCGGGTGCGTATCGAAGGGGCCCGTCTTCTCACCCTCCACGGCGCCCCGTAGCTGCTCCATCACCTCCGGGGACCCGGCCAGGCGCTCGACTTCCACCAGGAAGAGGGAGACGACGTCGTCCACCAGTCGACGCTCGCGCCACATCTCCCCGAGGTAGGCCGTGGTCTGCGACCATGCCGCGCTCAGGAGAGGAAGCCTGAGATGGGTCTCCCGAAACAGCTCCCGGCAGGGGACGCGGGACAGGTGAAGGTCGGCGTTGTACTCCATAAGGCGCGACATGACGCCGATCACCACTCCGCCGACCTGCATGAGGATCCAGAGCACCCGCCGACTGAACCAGATGAAGCCCTTGGATACCGCGAGGATGGCGGCGCCGTATCCGGTGGTGGACTCGGCGATCCAGCGCTCCAGTCGATCGTCCCATGCATCACGCTCGTAGACGACCCGGGCGAACCAGTGGTTCACCGAGCCGATGACGTACGAGAAACGCATGGCCGCGCCCTGGGTGAAGTGCCCGAACTCGTGGGCGAGCACACCGGTGAGCTGGCCCAGGGACATGCCCGCCGTCAGGGGGAGGCCGAGGGTGAGAACGAGGTCGTTGCCGAGGAAGCTCCCTACGCCCCGCCGGAAGCTGGCCGAGGCGTTGACCTGCATGTCGACGTCGATGCGACGAGGTACGGGCGCGCCGAGCGACGCGCACAGCGCCTCCACGTAGGCATGGATGAGCGGCTCGTCCTCCGGACTGACCGTCCGGGGGGGAGCGAACTCCCGCTTCGGTGCGAAGAGCGGCTTGATCATGAAGAGGATGCCCAGGACCCCGACGACGATGGGCCCGACGTACGCCACCACCCGCCCGATGCCCCCGCCCGAGGACAGGATGACGGTGTAGTTGTTCATCGTGTGGTACCAGACGCCGTAGCCCACGGCAGCCACCAATGCCAGGTACACCAGCGGAAGCAGGAGCATGGCGAACGCCACGATGACCAGCCCCACGCGATACAGAGGCGAGAGCTCGATGGGCTCCACCGGGAAGGTGACCGCCTGGGGGAGGGAGTCGCGGTCGGTCATCCGCCGCTCACGGCCGGAATCACCACCACTTCGCTCCTTGGCCTCACCGGCGTCTCCAGCCCGCCTACCCATCGGATGTCCGCGCCGTCGACGAAGACGTTCACATGCGGGCGCACCTCCCGCCGCTCGGTGAAGATCCGGTCGTACACGGCAGGGTGGGTGGCGCGCAGGAGCTGAAAGAGGGCTCCCACGGTGTCCGCGGGTTCATCGACGTGAACCCGAGCTTCGCCGCCGGTGAGGTCCCGGAGTTGGCCGGGGAGCAGCACCACCACGCCCTCGTCTCCCCCGCCGCTCATCTCCAACGGCAGGTCCACCTGCCCCTCATGCGAGGACCGAAGCCTTCACGCAGACGACGGGTGGCAGCCCTTCGATGACCATATCCCACGAATCACCGTCGTCGGACGATGCAAAGACTTTCCCGCTACGGGTGCCGAAATAGACCCCGGCGGGGGCCAGGGCGTCCACGTCGAGGGCGTCACGCAGGACGGTCTCGTAGGCGTCCTTCTGGGGCAGCCCCCGAGTCAGGGGACGCCAGGAGCCGCCGGCGTCGCGGGTGCGGTAGACCCTGAGCTTCGCCTCGGGCGTGCACCGGAAGCCGTCGGACTCGAGCGGGACGATGTACACCGTGTCGGGGTCATGCGGGTGGACGGCCATGCCGAACCCGAAATCCGAGGGCACCCCGTTGGCCACGTCCTGCCACGACGAAGCCCAATCGTCGCTCCGGTACAGCCCCCAATGGTTCTGAAGAAAGAGCCGCTCCGGGCGGTCGGGGTGGTAGGCGACCTTGTGCACACACTGCCCGAACTCGGGGTGCTTGTCCGGCAGGAACTCGGCCCGTACGCCCGTGTTGCGAGGAGCCCAGCTTCGACCTCCGTCGTCGGTCCCGTAGACGCCGCCAGTGGAGAAGGCCACGAGCATGCGCTCCGAGTCCGTGGCGTGCGGGATGATGGTGTGCATGCACAGCCCGCCCTTCCCCGGCGTCCAGCGCTCCCGGTGCTCGTGCTCCAGGAAGCCCTGTACCGGAGCCCAGCTGTCACCGCCGTCCGTGCTCTCGAAGAGGCACGTCGGTTCCACGCCGAGCCACATCCGGTCGGGCTCCTCGGCGGGCCCGGGCCGTATCTGCCAGATCCGTTCCAGTGAGAGCCCCGACTCCTCGGGAAACCGCACGGGCCGTTCGTCCTTGCCCGACCAGGTGGCACCGAGGTCGTCGGAGCGCAGGAGCGTCGTGCCGAAGAAGGGATTGCCCGGAGCGGCCCAGAGAATGTTGGAGCCCCCGCGGGAATCCAGGGCCATAGCGTACACTTCTTCCCCCGGGAAGTGGGGGCCGTCCATCTGCCAGTCGGAGCGGTCGGGTGCCGAAGAGAACAGGAAGGCTCCCTTCATGGTGCCCACGGCGATGAGCACGTCTCCGGATCGGGCCGGGCTGCCAGTCGGTGCTTCGGGCACGGATCCCCTCCTCCACGTCGTTGACTCCCCTACGCCCTCCCATTCTGGGAGGTTGCGGATAAGAACGCCAGCGCCCGGCTACCGCCCAGGGAAGCGGAACTCCGTCCCGATCTCCGGGCGCCAGAAGGGTCCGTCGAACACCCGCTCCAGGCGGTCCTCGAAGTGCCCGATGTCGCTGAGGAAGATGGAGCGCGTGGGAGCGTCGACCGGAACGAAGAAGTCCTCCCAATGCCCCAGGAGCACCCAGCGAGGCTGCAGATTTTCGACGAACGCCTCCGGGTGCCAGTCCACCTGGTCGAAGGTCGCCGGGACGAAGAGCGCGACGTCCACCGGACGCTCTGCGATGAGGGCGTCGGGAGCAAAGCCCAGGGGTGGCGCGGCGACCGCGTCCTGGTAGTAGATCCGGAACGCCACCCTTCCGTTGTCGTCCAGGAAATCGATGAGGAACGCCAGGGTGTTGCCGTCCAGCCAGTCCCCGGCCACCGTGGGCGCCTCCTCCAGGGGATACTCGCGCGAGCCCTGGTACAGGGTGTAGCCGTCGAAGTGCGCCGCGTGATGCGATCGGAGAGGGAGGACGCGCACGTCGCCGTACTGCCTCCACAGGGCCTCGGCATGGCTCGCCGCGGTTTCATGATCGGCGGCTCCCGCCGGATCCACGACGTCCATGCGGTCCGCCACGCCCGACCACATGCTCAGCGTATAGGCCACGGTCCGGTTCCCCAGGATCCTCGCCCGGGGGGCGTGGCGCTTGGCGACCCGCGGCACGTCCATGAGGTGGTCGTAGTGGGCGTGACCGCTGAGGATGACGGAGGTGCGCCGCACATCGTACTGCGACATCCATCGGTCGATCTCCGACGTGTCGGCCTGGATGGTCCACAGGCCCGTGCGCACCACACCGGGATTGGAGAAGAGGGGCGCCGCCATGATCTGGGCGTCGCCGTGCTCCATGATCCACCCACCCGTCCCCAGGTACACGAGGCGCAGGGAGTCCGACCCCGGCGGCGCTAGGTCGACGAGTCCCTCCACGCCGGGTCCGAGGCGGCAACCCGCCAGGAGGACGACGGCGACGAGCAGGGCCGAGCGACCACCTGCCTTCGAGCGCCAGGTGGGGCGTCCGGTGCGGCATCCGGCGCGGCCCCGTGTCGGGATCGAAAGCCTCCTGTCCTCGCCTTCGGGGGCCACGGTCTTCCCCGCCCTCGGCTCTGCGCCCACGGGCCCTTCGTCCTCTACCCCACTAGTGGGTGTCGAGGAGCCGTTGAAGCTCGGCGCCGGTACGCTCCTCGAGAAGGGCGAGCATGAGGAGCACGCGGGCCTTGTACGGGCCCAGGTCTCCCGCGGCGATGACGCCTCGAGACGGCGCCGCGACACCCGACAGCACCCTCCCTTCCGGTACGCGGGAGGCGAGGACGACCCGGACGCCCGCCTCGGCGGCGTCCGCCACGGCGCGACGCATACCGGGACTCGCTCGTCCCCCGCCGAACGCTTGCACCACCACACCGACCGCCCCCTTCTCGACCTGGTCGTCCAGGACGGACCCGTCGTTGCCGGTGAAATCGGCGACGATGGGAACCGAAGGGAGCCCTTCCACACCGTTCCGAAGGCCGACCTCCGACCCCCCCGTGTGCCGGGTGGTGATGGCGTGGCGGAAGACGATCGCGTCGGAGTCGACGATCCCCAGGGGACCCCACTCCGAGCCGAAGGTGTGGACCCGGTTGCTGTCGCGCTTCCTCACGTCCCGGACCGAGTGGATCTCGTCGTTCAGGACCAGCAGCACGCCGGAGTCGGCGGCGTCGGGATGGATGGCGACCCGGGCGGCCGAAAGGAGGTTGGCGGGCCCGTCGGCAGAAACGGCGCTGGAGTTCCGCATGGACCCCACCATGACCACGGGTCGAGGATCGTCCACCGTGAGGTGGAGGAAGTAGCCCGTTTCCTCCATGGTGTCGGTGCCGTGCATGACGATGACGCCGGCCAGGTCGGGATCGGCGTCGAGGAGATCGTTGATGCGGCGAGACAGCCGCAGCCAGTGATCGGGCGTCATGGCCGACGACCCGATGCGGCTGAACTCCTCGACCTCGATGGCCGCGACGTCCTCGAGGCCCGGCACGGCGGCGACGATCTGGGCACCGGTCAACTGACCGCCCGTGGCGCGACCGGCGATCGTGCCCCCCGTAGCGAACACGTGCACCCGCGGGAGTGCCTGTCCCCACGCCGGGACCACCTCCAAAGCGAGCGAAGCCCCGACTCCGACGACGAGGAGCACTCGCGCGAAGAACACCCCGGGGCCGCTTCGGGTCACGCGGTCCCGACCCGTCCGGCGTTCTTGGTGGCCTCGACCCGCTTCAGGAAGATGTCGGAAAGTCGGCGCGTCACGTCACCGACCTTGCCGTTGCCCACGGGCTTCCCGTCGATCTCCACCACCGGGCGAACCTCACCCGTCGTGCCCGTGAAGAAGCACTCGGTGGCCCACTGCAACTCTTCGATGTACACGGGGCGCTCGTCCACGGGCATGCCCGCGGCGCGGGCCTCCTCCAAGAGAATCCCCCGAGTGATGCCCGGGAGGATGTGACCGGTGACCGGGTGGGTCACCGCCGTGTCCCCGAAGACGGCCCAGAAGTTCTGGTGTGCGCCCTCGATGGCCACGCCGTCACGAACGAAGATGGCGTCGTCCGCCCCACGGTCCTTGGCGTCCTGAAAGCCGATGGCGTTGGGAAGCAGACAGATGGTCTTGATGTCCACCCGGCTCCACCGCCGATCCGGGACGGTCGCCGCGGTGAATCCCCGACCCCACACGTCGTCCGCCGGGCGTGACCACGCCTTGGCGAAGGCATAGACCGTGGGCTCGACGTCGGTTTCGGGGAAGTAGTGGGTCCGGGGAGCCGCGCCCCGGGTGATCTGCATGTACACCATGGACCGGTCGGCTTCGTCGAGGCCGTTCCGGGTAATGAGCTGACGATGCATCTCTTCGAGACCCGACACGTCGTAGTCGATGCGAAGGAAGCAGAGCCCCTTCAGAAGTCGTTGGAGATGCCGGTCCAGGCCGAAGGGAACGCCTTCGTAGAAGGGCGTCACTTCGTACAGCCCATCCCCCAGGAGGAAGCCCCGGTCGTCGGGCGAGATCTTCGCATCGGCCTTGGGGATGTACTCCCCGTTCAGATAGACGGTATCCATGAGGGGAAGTATGAGCGGCCGACCGTTCGCCGGGAAGGCATACGAAGAACCGGGCCGCGGGGACGTCCCCGCGACCCGGCTCCAGGATCTAGCGTGATGATCCTTCAGTCATCAGCGAATGTACGCGCCACCACATGCTGCGATGAACAGCTCGGTGATGACGTCGACGTCGACGCTGGTGTCACCGGACGCCTCGACCATCGCCTGCACGGCGTTCCGGACCTCGGTCCGATAGGTGGCCATGGCTTCCGCAGCCGCGGATGCACTCGCGGCGGTGTCCAGCCGCGTACTGAGCGTGGCCTCGGCAAGAGCGGTCTCTGCCGCAGCGCGCACGTTGGCCCGCACGACAGCGCTGGCGCCGGCGGCAAGAAGGTCCACCGCGGCGTCGGTCGTTGCGTCGATGGTGCTTTCGAGACGCGTCCCGAGTTCGCTCTTCACGGCAGCGGCCGTACCGGAAGTGGTCTCGACACCGGCGCGAGCGTCGGCGATGGAGGACTCGATGGTTGCCGCGAGCGTAGCCTCGGCGGACGTCTGGTACTGCGCCGCCGCACGCTCACGGGCTCTCAGGTTGAAGAGAACCGGTTCGGTGACGATGCGTCCGCGGACGGACGTCCGACCTTCGACAACGGCGTCGAGCGTCGTCGCCGCACCGGCCGTCGCCATCACGATGGTCTCGAGACGGGCACCCGCCTCGGTCCAGGCGTCGATGGCAGCATCGGAGTACTCGGCATGGGCCGCATCCAGCGAGATGCCACCGAGGAGGTCGGCGGCGAAATCAACCGCGGCGTCCAGCATGACGTTCGAGCGCGTCGTGGCGTCGAGAGAGACACCCGCGTCCGCAAAGACCTCGTTCATGGTGGCGCTGGCTTCAGCCGAACCCTCGGCCACGGCGTCCAACTCTGCATCGGACGCGAGAAGCGCCTCGAGCTCGGAACCGCTCGCGCGGAGCAGCAGCGCGAGCTCGGTGGTGGACGTCTGATCCGCCCGTCCCGAAGCCATGATGCGCGCAAAGGCACGCGTCTCCATGGTCGTCTCATACGTGATGGGTGCCGGGCGCACGGTGGACCGGGCCTCGATCTCACCGTGGATCATGACCTCACCGGCCGCTCGGCCATCGACATAGGCGACGACGGCGGTGTTGGTGCGGCCGTGGGGAACGCTTTCGACACGGTAGGTGCCATCGGCCTGAACCTCGGCCGAGGCCAACTCACTGTATTCGCCCGACGCGCTGATCTGCACGACACTCACCGTCTGGGCGGCCGTGCCGGGAGCCCGCTGCGGGCCGGTGGCTGCGCCCTGGGAGGGAGTCGTTTCATCGACCCGACCTTCGACCACGGCGGCGTTCTCCGAGTCGAAGTCGGGTGTCGTCGGTGTATCGTCGCAAGCCGCCATGGTGAGCATAGCTGTCATGGCGACGAACACGGTGCTCTTCTTGATGTTCATTCAGTGCACTCCTGTTCGCCCTACCGGACCTCGCAACGGCA
>CALJKZ010000108.1 GCA_937983085.1 uncultured Gemmatimonadales bacterium | reverse complement strand
CCGCAGCGGCCCACCCAGATGAGCATCCCGGATCGCTCCATTCAAAAGCAGCTCGACGCGTCGGATGCATCGGACGTGGCCGAGCGGTTGGCTGAGAAGGAGAAGGCGGCGACCCGGCATACGATCTGGGCGTTGCTGGGCGTCTCTCCCGCAGCCGTGATCCCCCTTGTCGCAGCCGCCTCCGAGTTCGGCGTCTGGGCCGTGATCATCGGAATGCTTCTCGTGGTGACGAAGGAGACCGTGGCGGCTCTCAGGGCCCGGGCCGAAGCCTCAGCGCTCCGCGAGCAGTTGCACCGTCTCAAGTCCGAGTGGACGGCGAGCAGTATCGATTCTCGTGAGTGACGACTGGTTTCGGAACACCGAGTGGAATGCGGAGATCTCAGCTCGATTCCACGCCAAGCTGGCTCGCGCGCGCCGGAAGGAACACTACCTCCGCATTCAAGCCGGGACGTTGGCTCGAACCCACCCGGAGGTAGCTCTCGAGCTCCTCGACCTGTACTTCACACTCCCCGACGACTTCGACCATGCCCAAGGACATGTCGACCGGGCGACGGCCCTCCGGGCATTGGGAGCCCCCGAGGCGGCAGCCGACGCGTACGAGGCTGCGCTGGATCGGGAAGCGGAGTTCCCGAACGTCCGGACCCAAGCGTCGTTGGAACTCCCGTTCCTCATCGCCACGGCCCCTCTGCCCCACCGCTACACGCGAGGAAGGGAGGTTCTGGACCAGTCAAAGGATCGGTTGATGTTCCCAATCGATCGGTTTCGGTGGCACGTAGCCATGGCGCTTATCAATGCCGAGTCCGGCGAACGAATGGCGGCCGGCACACATGCCGCGGCTGCTTTGGAGGCGGCAGGGGCAGAGAGCTCCGGCTTCCGATATCATGGGCGTTTGGGGCTTGTCGGGGATACGATGGCTCCCTGGGTGAGGCGAATGGCTGCGCTTGCGGCGACCGAGTAGGGCACTGGCGGTAGGTTCGACTCTGGCGACTTCATCACCATCGGGCTCTTTGGCGGGCCGGGGTTCAGGCAGCCTCAGGGTCTGGCACACGACAGAGGAAGGACAACGAGCAGATGAGCGCAGCCTCAGAGACGAAGGCGCCTTGGAACCCAAGCCACATTGTGATTCTGGCTCTGGTCACGACCCCGCTGGTCGCCGGCGTAGTGCACGCGCTCAACTTCGGCCGACTCGGCCGCCCAGAGAGAGGCCCCGCGGAAATGGCGAAGAACGTGGGCGCGAGTTCGCTGCTCGTATTGACCCTCTGGCAGGGCGCGCTCGCACCCCAACTGGTGGGTGCCCTGTCACTCGCTCTCGCAGGCTACTACGGCCTCACGCAGAAAGAATCCTTTCTCCGTCACCGGGCGGACGGCGGACAGGTCAGCTCCTTCGTGAGGCCGGCAGCCTGGTCAACGATCGCGATGGTTGGGGGGGCGTTCGCGGTACTCGCGTTCCTTGTTGCTGCCGATATCAAGACGTTGGTGGCGCTCGAGGAACTCTACGATGCGGAAAGGTTCGTGGAGTTTGAAGCGCAGGCACTCGACTATCTCGAGGCTGATCCCGGTCAGGCCTCCGTCAGGTGGGACCTGATCAACCTGTACGTGGGATCGGATCGCCTACCGGAGGCAGAAGATCAACTGACGGAGTACGTACGACTCCACCCGGATGATGCGAGAGGAACGGTTTTTCTCGAGCGGATTCGGCGGACGACGGCACGCGCCGATACCGCACCACGGACCGCACGGTGATCGGACGAATCCTCACTATCGCGCTGATCGGTGTCGCGGGCTGGTTCTACCTCGTGGGCACTTCAGCGCCTGCAGCCATCATGGAAGTCACATCCGCGTCCGGCGCCGTATCAGCAGCGGTCTTCGAAACCTCGGCAGAGTACGGGGAGAGTACCCAGGTGCTTCTCACCTTTCACGAGGAACGGTGCGGGGCGGGAGCGGTGTCCGCGGCTGCGGTCGGGCTTGGG
>CALJKZ010000107.1 GCA_937983085.1 uncultured Gemmatimonadales bacterium | reverse complement strand
TTGCTGGGCCTGACGAGTCCGCAGTGCCGCGTTCCTCTTCCAGAAGTCCCAGAGAATCCACGCGAACGCCATGATGCCCAACGTTCCCTGCTCAGCCAGGTTACGGAAGTACTCGCTGTGCAGGCACCGATTGTACAGCATGGTGGGATTGTTTACGTATCGGCTACCCAGCTCCCCGGCTACGAAGTGGGTCGATGCGAACACCCCCCAGTTCCCGGGTCCTGTGCCCAGAATCGGGTGGTTGAGGTATACCTCCCACGCCGCAGACCACAACACCCATCGGTCCTCCCCTGTCCCCTCCGTCGTCCCCTCGTCGAAAACCGACGAAATCTCAGCCCAGAACTGACCAGGGTAGAGGATCTGAGATGCCGCGATGACCAGGATCGCCGCCCCGACCCCCATGCCCAAGGTTCGACCCTTGTGGGGGGACCGGAGCAACACCACACCGAAGACCCCGGCCGCAGCCAAGAACGCGCCTCGAGCGAAGGAAGCGACGACACCGACTGCACACAGCGCGAGGGCGACCAGCATCGCCCGACGAAAACGCTTGTCATTGCTGGCGAAGTACATGAACGCGGTGAAGCCCAACCCGATGGCCATGAACGAGCCGAAGCCGTCGTGATTCGCGAGCGTGGTGTGCCATCCCACGAGCCCCGTCGCCGACCCCCAGAGCCCGAACCAGATGAACTGCATGCCGTAAAGACGAAGAAGGCGCTCCGCCCGCCGTGCACTGTCAACCAGCAGGACGGTCGATACGATGAGGAACCAGAACAAGATGAATCCCTGCACGTTGTCCCGCGCCATTCCGCGGTTCAAGGCGAAGGGAATCATGACGGCGCCCGTCGCGATGTACGCGGCATAGGGCGGGTACCACGTCCAGCGGCGCTGCCATGAGCCGTTGTTCAAGAAGCCCCAGGCGACTGCGGCGCCCAACGCCAGGTAGGCGACGATGGGAGCCTTGAGCACCGGGAGGCCACGGGACGCGAGTAGCCAGTGGACATCGTAGAGCACCAGGAACCACAGCAGGGCCAGGAGCTTCAGTGGAAGCCCGGCCCGCGCCTCCCGGGGTGGGGGCGGTGCTGCGGTTGGTGCAACCCGGGCCCCGTTGCTTCCTTGGTTCCGCGTCGCTGGCTGAATCATGGTCGTCGCCCCTGCCCGACCAGCGAGCGGCGATCGTGGTCGGGTCGCGTCATTCGGAATCGCTGAGAGCGTCGATCCGAGCCAGGACCTTCTGCCACTGGCCGCGCCACTCGTCGGCCAGCTCGCTCCGTAATTGGCACATCTCTTCCTCGAGGAACTCCCGCCGGGTCCGCGTCGCCTCGATTGCCTCCGCGATCGCACTGGCGTCGTTCTTGGTGTACACCACCCCGCGTCTGAAATATGACCTCAGAGCCGGGGTGTCCGACAGGATCACGGGTTTTCTCGCTGCGACCGCCTCGTAGCCACCGCATACCAGGTTGTTGTCCGCAGTCGTGAGAACCATGATGGCGTCGACTGCCTGAAGTAGACCGTGGTAGTCAGCGGTTGGCAAGAAGCCGGTCAGCCGAACGTTGCTCGAGAGTCCTTCCTGCGGGACCGGGCTCTTTCCCGAAACGTGGATGCACGTGCCGTCGTCGAGGTCCTCTGCCGCCGCGAGCACCTCCCTCCATGGTTCGTCCTCGGAGAAGGTGCAGATGTACAGGACGTTGTGCGTCCCGGTCAGGCCAGTGACTCCTTCCGGTGGCTGGAGCTGGGGTACTTTGTCCGGGAGCACGAGGACCGGCCTGTGGGTCTCGGCTTCTACTTCCTGACGATAGGCGTCGTTGGTGACGATGACGGCATCGGCCCGCCTCAGGCCCGTCAGGTGCAGGTGGTCATATATGACCTTCTTCCACCCCGTCGGCCGGTGGAACTGGGTGTGAAGATCCACGATGAGTCTGTACCCCAGGAGGGGCTTGAGACGAGCCGCCTGCCATGCCAGGAGTACAGACGGGTTCTGCGCTACCACCAGCGCCGGCCGACGGCGGGCCAGCAGCCATGCGGTCTGTGAGAGCGCGATGAGGTATCGCAGCCAGCCGAGCCCCGTCCTGTCATTCAGTGTGGTGAAGGCATGAAACTCCGCACCGAGCTCCTCTGCCAGCACCCGGCTCCGGATGCTGCTGTCGTCCTCCCAGGCGAGCCACAGTTTCGCGGGCTCTGGCCCCTTCGTCTCCCTGCGTGCGCCGTTGCTCACCGCTGGATCCAGGTCTTGAGCTTGTAGGCGATAGGCAGGCCGCGGTCTTCAATAATCCGAAGCAACCGATACCGCCGCGCCCGGGAGATCACGTCGTAGTAGCCGATGAGACGAGTGAACTCCGGGCCGAAGCTCTTCTTGAACTCGTATACGCCGTAGCCGGGATCGTCCTTGCTTGGTGGATCACCCGTCGCAGTGCCCCGGAAATCGTACCGGTGACATCCGTGCG
>CALJKZ010000106.1 GCA_937983085.1 uncultured Gemmatimonadales bacterium | reverse complement strand
CTGCACGTTGGGAGCTCCGCACACCACCTGAACCACCCCGTCGCCTCCATCCACCTCACACAAGGAGAGGCGATCGGCATTGGGGTGCTGCCCGGCCGAGAGGACCTTCCCGACCACGATGTCGCCCAGCGTCTCACCGGGGGAGGTGATCTCCTCCACCGGCGCGCCGCGGAGGGCGAGGTGCTCGGCGAGCTCGGAGGGGGTGCCGGACAATCCCGGAACCATGTCCTTGAGCCAACGGGTCGAGACGTTCATGAGACGAACTGGGAAAGGAAGCGGACGTCGTTCTCGAAGAAGGTCCTGAGGTCGTCGACGCCGTGCTTGAGCATTGCGATACGAGCCGGTCCCATGCCGAACGCCCACCCGGTGTACTTCTCGGCGTCGTAGCCCGCGTTCTCGATGACGTTGGGATCCACCATCCCAGCACCCATGATCTCCAGCCAGTCGGTCTCGACGCGGGAACCGTCTGGACGCGTGATGACCCGCTTCACGTCCACCTCGGCGCTCGGTTCCGTGAAGGGGAAGAACGAGGGGCGGAAACGGATCTGGGTGTCGGGACCCCAGTAGCGGCGGGCGAATTCACCGAGAGTGGCCTTGAAGTCCACGAAGGTCACGTCTTCGTCGATGACCAGCCCCTCGATCTGCATGAAGGCCGGGGTGTGGGTGGCGTCGTACGTGTCCCGACGGTAGACCCAGCCCGGAGCGATGATCCGGATAGGCGGATCGTGGGTCTCCATGGTCCGCATCTGGACCGGCGAGGTATGGCTCCGCAGCAGTACCGAGTCCACCAGGTAGAGCGTGTCCTGCTCGTCGGCGGCCGGGTGGTCCAGGGGTGTGTTGAGGGCCTCGAAGTTGTACCACTCGGTATCGGCTTCCGGGCCCCGCGCCCGTGTGAATCCCAGATCCCGGAAGATGTGCCAGATCTCGTTCACCGCCTGGGTGATGGGATGCAGACCTCCCTTCCAGCGCTTCCGCGCTGGTAGGGTGAGGTCGACGGCCGGGGCGTCGGCACCGCCCGTCAGCGACGCGGCCCGGGCCTCCAGGGCCTCGGAGACCACGCCTTTCACCCGATTGGCCTCCTGGCCGACTTTGGGTCGCTCCTCCGGTGGCAGCGCCCCGAGTCCTCGAAGGATGCCGGAGATACGTCCGTCAGCACGGCCCAGGTACTCGACGCGCACGGCCTCGAGCGCGTCCGCACTCTCGGCGGCCGCGATGGCTTTCAGGGCATCCGACTCCAGGGCGCTCAGCGCGTCAGCCGGGTTGTCGTCGGTCATGGCTTCTCTGGGGGTGGTTCATGGTTTGGGCTTCGACGTGAACGGCCATCGAGCCGTCCCCGTCGCGGACGAGGCGGACGTACGACGAAAGGCCCCGCGGCGGATCTGCCGCGGAGCCCTTCGGATCGTGCGTCGGAGGTGTCCACCGGGTGCGGACCGGCCGCCGGCCCGGGGGTGCGACTCAGCCGGATTTTGCGGCGAGTCCTTCCTTGGCACGATCGACGACCGCGCCAAACGCCTCGGGGTTGCGAACCGCGAGGTCGGCTAGCGCCTTGCGGTCCAATTCAACCCCGGCCTCCTTGAGTCCGTTCATGAAACGGGAGTACGACAGGTCATGCTCTCGGGCTGCCGCGTTGATGCGGGCGATCCAGAGCTTCCGGAAGTTCCTCTTCTTCTTCTTCCGGTCCCGGTAGGCGTGCTCCCACCCCTTCTCGACCGCGTCCTTGGCGGTCTTGTAGAGGTTCTTGCGTCCACCGAAATAGCCTTTGGCTTCCTTGAAGATCTTCTTCTTCTTCTTGTTCCGCGCCGGCGCGGAGGTCGAGCGTGGCATCGTCCAGCCTCCTAGGAGCCGTAGGGAAGGATCTTGTGGAGCTTCTTCTCGTCGCTCTTGGCGACGAGATCGGCCTTCCGGAGGCGCCGCTTACGCTTCGCCGTCTTCTTGGTGAGGATGTGGCTCTTGTTGGAGCGCATCCTCTTCAGGCGGCCGCTGGCGGTCTTCTTGACCCGCTTCGCCGCGCCTCGGTGCGTCTTCATCTTGGGCATGCTACGACTGCTCCCTTGCGTCCCCCGTATCGGGGCTGATTGCTCGTTCGATGGTCCCCTGCCCGGGGAAGGTACAACTACTGCCGAGTCTTCTACTGCGGACTCTTCAACGGAGCGAGGACCATGGACATGACCCGTCCCTCCATGCTCGGGTGGCTCTCGATTTTCCCGAGCTCCTGCAAGTCTTCAACGACCCGGAACAAGACCTCCCGCCCGATCTCGGCGTGGGTCACCTGACGACCTCGGAACATCATCGTCAGCTTGACCTTGTTGCCTTCCTCGAGGAATCGCTTCGCGTGACCGACCTTGAACTTGTAGTCGTGGTCTTCGATTCCCGGCCGGAACTTCACTTCCTTGACCTTGATCGTGTGCTGCTTCTTCCGCGATTCACGCCTCGCCCGATCCTCTTCGTATCGGTACTTGCCGTAGTCCATCATCTTGACCACGGGTGGTCGGGCTTCTGCCGCTACTTCCACCAGATCCATCCCTCTGATCTCGGCCCGTTCCCGGGCCTCGTCGATGGAGACGATGCCGATCTGCTCGCCATCGTCCTGGATGAGCCGCACGGGGCTGATCCGGATCTGGTCGTTGACGCGGACTCTTTTCTCGCTGATTTCCCCTTTCCTCCGATGGAGTATCCCAACGCCACGGAAAGGGCGACTTCATCGCCCTCCCGAGCGCTCCACAACGAAAAAGCCCGAGACGAATCTCGGGCCGCGACCGTGATCGTCGAGCGCACCCGCGTCGGGCGCCCGTCGATCCCATGCGACCCTCGTGGCTACTCCGTGGAGGCCATAGGGTGGGGTCGCTGGACAGAGCGACCCGCTTCCTCGTTGTGATCCGCCATCCGGCGGAGGCATAAGATGCCCACGGTCACCCCTCAGGTCAACGTCAGGACGCCAGGGTCTTGTTTCGGATCTCGTCCACTACCGCCTCGATGAACTCAGCGCGGTCCATGACGTCCTGCTTTTTGCCCTGACCTCGTTTCCGTACCGCGACCGTGCCGCCCTCGGCCTCGCGCTCGCCCACGACGCCCATGTAGGGAATCTTCAGCGTCTCGGCTTCGCGGATCCGGTAGCCGAGCGTCTCGCGGGACTCCAGCGTCGCTCGTACGCCGGCCGCCACCAGGTCGTCCACGAGTTCGGCTGCGCTGGCCTCCCAGTCCTCCCCCACCGGAAGCACCCTCACCTGCTCCGGCGCGAGCCACGTGGGGAACGCCCCGGCGTAATGCTCGATGAGCCCGCCGATGAAGCGCTCCATGGAGCCGAGAAGCGTCCGGTGGATGACCACCGCCTTGTGCCGCTCGTTGTCCGAGCCGACGAACTCCAGGCCGAAGCGCTCGGGCATCTGGAAGTCGAGCTGGTACGTGCCGCCCTGCCACTTCCTGCCGATGGCGTCGACGACGTTCACGTCGATCTTCGGGCCGTAGAACGCTCCCCCGCCCTCATCCATGACGTAGTCCATGCCACGACGCTCCAGCACGCTCCGCAGCGTCTCCGTGGCGGCGTCGTAGACATCCGGGTCCCCGATGGCCTTCTCGGGCCGCGTGGACAGAGCCAGTTCGTATTCGTAGCCGAAGATCTTCAGGAGCATGTCGCCGTGGTCGAGGAGCCGGTCGTACTCGTCGGCGATCTGGTCCGGCCGTACGAAGATGTGGGCGTCGTCCTGCGTGAACGAACGAACCCGAAGCATCCCGTGCAGCGTCCCTGAACGCTCGTACCGGTAGCACGTGCCTAGTTCGGCGAAGCGCAGCGGCAGGTCGCGGTACGACCTCGTCTGCGTCTTGTAGATCATGAAGTGGTGCGGGCAGTTCATGGGCTTCAGGCGGAACCGCGTCCCCTCGTCGTCCATGGCCGGGAACATGTTCTCCGAGAAGACCTCCAGGTGCCCGCTGATCTTGTAGAGCTCTTCGCTGGCCACCTGGGGCGAGTACACGAGCTCGTAGTCGTGCTCGAGAAGGGAGCCCTTCAGGAACTCCTCCACCGTGTGTCGGATGATCCCACCCCTGGGGTGCCACAAGACGAAGCCCTGCCCCACCTCCTCCTGGATGGAGTAGAGGTCCAGCTCCTTGCCCAGCACGCGATGGTCACGCTTCTTGGCCTCCTCCAGGCGGTGGAGGTGGTCCTCGAGGTCGGGCTTCTTGTGGAACGCCGTCCCGTAGATCCGCTGGAGCATCTGACGGTTTTCGTCGCCTCTCCAGTACGCACCCGCCCCGGAAAGGAGCTTGAAGTGCTTCAGTCGGCCCGTGCTCGGGACGTGGGGACCCCGGCACAGGTCCAGAAAGGGCCCGTTCTCGTAGACCGTGATGACCTCGTCGTCGTCGAACTCCTCCAGGCGCTCGAGCTTCAAGGGGTCGTCGGCGAAGAGGCCACGGGCCTCGTCCTTGGAAACCTTTCTCCGCTCGAAGGGCTGATCGGCTGCGTCCACCTCGGCCATCTTCTTCTCGAACGCGGCCAGATCCTCCGGCGTGAACGGCTCCTCGACGTCGAAGTCGTAGTAGAAGCCGTCGTCGATGGCCGGGCCGAACCCGATGCCTGCACCCGGACGGAGCTCCCGGACGGCCGTCGCCAGGACGTGGGCCGCCGAATGCCGGAGGACCGCCAAGGACTCGGGGTCCTTCTCCGTGAGGATCCGGATGCCGGCGTCCTCCTCGATGGGCTCCATGAGGCCTATCGTCTCGCCATTGACCACCGCAGCCACCGCGGCCTTGGCCAGGCCCGGCCCGATGGCCGCGGCGACGTCGCCTGCCGTCGAGCCTTTTGCCAACTCGAGGACGTCACCGTTGGGGAGCTCGATCTTGATCTGTTCGCTGGACATGTCTGAAGTCGTGTGCTGTGGGTCCGAAGGTCAGGCTGCGGAAGGGCACCACAGGAGCATGAAAAAGGCGCGGCGCCCGTCGATCGGGGGCCGCGCCGGAGTGTCTGGTGTTTCCCGAGCTACCAGACGCCCGCGACCCCCCGACCGGTGGTCCCGTCGGTGGCGGTGGTGGTCACGGTAGTGCTCCAAGCGCACATGAAGAGCCTCGGTGGTTCGTGGTAGCAGGCCAACGATGGCGGGAAGCTCCCAAAGGGTCAAGAAGTGGCGGAGGCCGCGTTCGCAGCCTACCGTGAAAATGCATCCACGAACCTCGGCCCAGGAAAACGAGATGTCGGCGTCGCTCCTCCCGGTGGCCCTGGCGGCCACCCTCTCCATCCCTCTCGGCGTAGAAGCAGGAGAGTTCGTCGGTGGCGGCACGGTGGACGTGGCTCCGGTGCCCGTGGCGGCCTACTCCACCCGTTTCGTAGCCTGGTACGAGTCCATAC
>CALJKZ010000105.1 GCA_937983085.1 uncultured Gemmatimonadales bacterium | reverse complement strand
CGGTGATCGCAGCTGTCGGGCTGGGCCGCCCCTCTCTGGTACCCCACCGGCAGGAAGCCGGCCGGTCGGCCCGACGACCTGGGCTCGGCGCCCGCATAGAACGGGGGGTGCTCGATGAAACGATCTCCCACCCCACTGCCCAGGGTGGAACCGGTGGTGGCGCAGGCGGCGATGAGGCCGGCAGAGACGACACCGGCAACGCCGCGCAGAGACGGCATGACTGAACTCGTTGATCAAAACGTGACGAGAAGATCACCCGCGACCTGCGGGCGCTTCTTCCTGCCTTACCCAACCGGAGAGGCGAGGGCGTCTGAGGCGCGCTCGGGGCTCCCGGCGAATAATGGAGGCAGCGCAAAATATCGCGACAGAGGGAGCGGCCGAGAAGTGGGCGCCCTCGGCTATCGTATGAGCCCGATCTCCCTGGCGTGCCGGGCCATGACGTCCGACGTGTCGGCGAGAACCAAGGTGCTCCCAGCCCGGTCGACCTCGGCGGCGAGCTCGCGAATCTCGTCCCTTCGACCGGGATCCGGATCCACGTCGCGGATGTAGACCGCCTTCACGCGCTCGGGGTGCTCGCGAACCACCTCGGCGTAGATCTCCGGGTCATGCTGACCGCTGTCGCCGATGAGAATGAACGGGAGGTCGGGATACCGACGCAGCATGCCGCCAATGAGATCACGCTTGTGGTCTTTGGCGCGCCTGGGCAGGGGACGCTGCAGGGTCAATCCCCACTCGCGGAGGAAAAGGACGGGGCCTTCGGGGATCCCTTCCATGCGGAAGAACGTCTCCAACACTTCGTAGATGCTCCAGGGTGCCCGCGACACATACAGCATCGGGTTGCCCTCGTCGCCCCCGATGCCCCGGTACAGATCCCGATACAGGTCCGAGACGCCAGGAAACGCGGTCCGGCTCTCGGCGTCCTGCACGAAGAGCCTCCAGAGCATCTTCGCCTTGTTGGCCACCCCGGTGTGCATCACGGTGTCGTCGATGTCACTGATGACCACATACCTCGCCGTGGGTGGAGGTACGTAGACCAGGCCGTCCTCGGTGGTCTCGTCCTCGTCCCGAGTCACCCGAAGGTGGACGGTGTGCCAGCGTTCGGCCGGGTCGAGGGACCCCTCGGTGGGAAGCTCGACGTGGAAATAGCCGTCGTTGTCGGTCTCGAAGGTTCCCGAGGCGGCACCGACCTGCGCGTGGACGGTGGCGTTCCCGAGACCCCAGCGGCCGAAGCGACGGAGGACGTCGGCGATCTCCCGACGAAGGGAGCCCGGCGCGAGTCCGCTCCCCATGGTGGGCTGAGTGAAGACCCGGCCCATGAGGTAGATCTCGTCTCGGCTGCCGTAGCCGCGATAGGGTTGGACGACGACGCCGTCCAGACCACGATCCCGCCGCACCGGTCGACTGACCACGCGCAGCAGGCGGCGGAAGCCTCGATAGGCGCCTCGGAGTGGGTTGATCGGGTCCCTCGGGCGAAACGGTTCGGTAGCGGCGACCCCGGAAGGTAGGAACGCCGCGCAGGGCGGATCAACGCGGCCGACGATGTCCCGATGGATCAAGACGCCCGAGTGCGTGTCTACATGTGACCCGAAGCGACCCATGAGGTCGAAACCCAAGGCGCAGTAGCCCGGAGCACACCGCATGAGATCGACCTGGATCGTTACCCCGACCGTACTCCTCGTCCTCAGCGGATGCGGAACTGAAGCCCCAGCCCCCGACGACACGGATCCGCCCGCCGAAGACCCTGGCGCCCAATTGGTGGCTGCGGTGGAGGGGTTGGCCGGACCCGAGGCGGTGAAGTACGACCCCGATCAGGACGTGTACTTCGTGGCGAACTTCGGCCCCGCCGCCGAGGACCAGCGCGACGGCAACGGCTTCATCTCCCGTGTGGGAAGCGACGGGACCGTGGCGGAACTCTCGTTCATCACCGGGTCGGACGACCAACCCCTCCACATGCCGCGGGGTATGGCCCTTCAGAACGAGCGGCTCTGGGTGGCGGACGTGGACGGGGTGCACGCCTTCCACCGCGAGTCGGGCGAGGCTCTCGCCTTCGTCGACTTCCGCTCCTTCGAGCCCGGCTTTCTCAACGACATCGCCATCGGCCCCGACGGCACGCTCTTCGTGACCGACACCGGTAGAGGTCGCGTCTACGAGATCCGGGACGGGACGGCAGACATCGCCGTGGAGGACGATCGCACCGGTCCGCCCAACGGCATCACGTGGGACGAGGGCCGCTCGGCATTCATTCTGGTGCCATGGGGGGGCGGCCAGATCATTCGTGCGTGGACCCCCGAGGATGGCTTCCAGGACGTCGTCACCATCGACGGGGGCAACTTCGACGGCGTCGAGGTGGTGGGAGGGTCCATGCTCCTGGCCAGCCAGAACGACTCCTCCCTCTGGCGGATCACCGGGGACGTGGCAGACCGCGCCATTCGACTCGGTGGCCAGCCCGCCGACATCGGCGTGGACACGCGGAGGGGCCACGTCGCCATCCCGTACATCTCGCGCAATCTGGTGGAGATCTGGTCGCTGCCGGGGCTCACCTCCGCGGGAGGCTGAGCCCCCCCGGCTGGGTGGTGACTCGCGTCCCCCGCGCTCCTACTCGGATACGTCCCCGACGTAGCCGTCGGCGTCCTCGAGTCGAAACCCGCTGGGCATGAACGAGCCACTACCCCGTGCCAGCAGACTCCCTCGTTCGTCGAAGAGCTCGGCCGCGGCCGTCACGATGCGACGCGATTCGTTGACGATCCGACCTTCCGCTCGCAGGGGCCCGTCGATGACAGGACGGAAGAAATCGAGGTTAAAGGAGGCCGTGAGCAGCAGGACGTCCGGCACACGGGAGTTGGCGGCGAAGAAGGCTGCGTCGTCGAGCATCCGGAAGTAGAGCGACCCGTGCACCGCTCCCGCCACGTGGAAGAACGACGGCTCGATCTCGAGGTGTACGGTGGCCCGGCCGTCTCCGACCTCGGCCCATGTACCCATCCAGCGGGTGACGGGGGCAGCTGCGTAGGCGCGCTCCAGCCCCCGGAAGTGCTCTTCGGAGATCATCCGGCGTCCTCCTGCCAACGGCCGCAGCCGGCGTAGCTGGCGCCATCCACGGACACGGTCACCGTGTGGGTGAAGGCGTGTCCGCTCATGACGTCGTGACAAAGCTCTTCTTTGGCCGTGACGCGGATTTCGTGCGACTCCGTACTCGCCGTCCAGATCATCACGTCTTCGGACGGACGCTGGGCTTCCGGAGGGCCGGTGGAGAACTCCACCTCGCCGTAGTCGCCGACCAGTGCAGCCTCTCCGAGTCGATGTCGACCCTCCATCCCGGCTCCTGGCCCAACCCGCGGAAGTGACCGGACCACTCGGGCGTAGAAGGAGCGCAGGCGGCGATCCCGAAGAGCGTCATCGCAACCGCGGTAGCGGTCCTGATGCACGAGGCAGCGCCGATGAGGGACATGATGGACGCAGACCCTCCGGTGGCGAGGTGAGCGGGACGAGACCTCCGGAATGTCGAAGGTCCCGACCCGTTCGCCAAATCAGCCCGAGAGGGCCGCCATCAAGCGTTCCCGGTCGTGAGAGCCGACGCCTCGCGCCAGCTCCGTGTATCGATCCCGGGCAGCACCCGTCAGGTCGTAGCGGCGAGCCAGGCGAAGGAGTGATTCGGCCTTCTGGTGGCTGGAGTCGATGGTCCCGATCACGTCCAGGAGCTCCAAGAGCGTCGCATCACCGAGGTCCTGCTCCTCGACGATGACGCCGACGACCATCCCGAGCTGATGTGAGGAGTCGATGGTGCCGGCGACGCGTAGCAGCTCGGACATCTCCGCGGCGTCCAGAGAGCGACGTCGCAGGACGCTGCCGAGGATCTCGCCTTGCTGATGATCGGAGTCGACCTGGTCCGCCATGCGCAGGACGAGGAGCATCTGCTCGCGGTTGAAGTCCGCCCTCTCGGTGATCACCCTGGCGGTCGACGCCTTCTGGTGGTCCGACTCCATGCCCGCCGCACTGCGCAGATAGGCGGACACCTGATCGCCGGTGAGGGGATAATCGCGGGCGACTCGCTGCAGGACGTCCGCGCGCTGATGGTCCGATTCGAGGTTGTCGGTCAACTCGAGCACCATGGCGAGCTCGGCGTCGGAGAGCCGCCCCGAATCGAGGAAGGCGTGCATGACCATCGCCTGCTGATGATCGGACTCCATGGAGCGGAGGGTCTCCAAGAAGGATACCCGGGCGGCGTCGTCCATACGACCTGCCGCCGCGATGGACGAGAGCAGCTCGCCTAGATTGTGGTCCGAGTCGATGGACTGTGCGCTCCGTAGGACCGCGTCGAGCTGTGCTCCCGAGAGGGGCGAGTCGAGGAGTACCCGAAGCACCCGTGTCCGCTGGTGATCCGAGTCGAGTCCCTCCGAGGCCGCGAGGAGCGGATCCTGGAAGGAAGTCCGCAGCCCCGCCCGCCGGACGACGGCCAGGAGGAGTTCGGCGGACCCGTGATCCGAGTCGATGGCGGCGGCGGCCTCGATGACCCGTCGATACCCGGCCTCGTCCAGCTCCGTCGCCTCCATGAGAAGCTCGAGGTACCGGCGACTCACGTGGTCGCCTTGGATTCGCGCGACCTCGGCGAAGACGGCGTCCGCGCCACCCTCATCCACCATGCGACGTACACGCGCTTCTGCGTTGATGATGCTGTGACGGAAGATCTCCGGCAGGATGCTCGCCAGCCAGCGGTCGGCCTCAGGGCCCCACGGAGTCTCCTCGCCATCCACCCAGAAGCGGCGCTCCATGCTACCACCCGATCGCCCTTCGATCCGAGCCCGTCGCTCATCGTTGCCGAACCGTTCTTCGATCTCGAAGCGGGCGTCGGAGGCCAAGGCCACGACGCTGCGATCGTCGGCAGCGAAGTCCACTCGGCCCAGGATGTCGATGTCGACCCGACAATCATCGGTCTCCCACCGAATCCTGATCTCGTCCTCGTCCTGGTGGTGGGTCGTAGAACGGCTCCCGCCCTCGCGGAAGATGCAGAGACGCTCCTGCGGTCGAGCCGTTTCGGCTGCCGGCGACACGTAGCCGGGCGGCGGTGCGAAGCCGGCCGGCGGGAGCGTCGGGGCGGGTGCCGTTTCAGGCGTCGGCTCGAAAGCCCTGGCCCGGATGTCTACTCCGTTCGCCATCCCGGTCCTCGGCAGGTCGGCGTCCCGCCTCTCGGCGTCCAGACCGAGCGTCGCCGGCGCGGGGGTGACCACCGTCGCGGACAGAACGAGGCCAAGTGCCACGGCGCCGATGGTCACGGCGGCGGGAGTCCGGACCCGCGCTCGGGACCGTGAGGGATCGAGAATGGCACGGACCCGATCGGAAACGC
>CALJKZ010000104.1 GCA_937983085.1 uncultured Gemmatimonadales bacterium | reverse complement strand
AGGGAACTGCCCGCTGTGGCCCTCCTCGCGTCCAGCTCCATCGGCGAATTCTCCCTACGACCGGTCGACGACTAGCTGCTGCCGCCGGAGCCAGACTCAGCCGTTGGCGCCGGTGACCAGTCTCCGCACCTGTTCGAGGACGGGCAGGGGGGTCAGCTCGCCGTCGATGATGGAGGCGAGCTCCTCCTCCCGCTTCCAGTGCGCCTCCAGCTCCGCCAACTCGGCCTCCAGGAGGCGCTGCTCCGTGGCCTCGTTGGCGGCGATCTCCAGGGCGATTCCACCCGTGCGCTGAAGGTCACCCAGCCGCTTCCCGCTGCGGACGACGATGCGCGTCAGGTCTTGGGGTGACCCGGCTTCCTGAATCAGGCGGCTCGCCTTGAACACGCGCTTCTCCGAAGCACCGGCGAAGTGGTGATAGGCGAGGATCCGGCGTAGCGTCCGGTCGGCTTCGTCGCCCGTGAGGTGCAGGCCGGCTTCGCGATAGTGGCCACACCGGGGGCACCGGGACACCAGCTCCACCTTTCCCGGTTCTTCGGTAGGGAAGAGGCCCAGCGACGCCCGATCCCGATAGGCCAGCGCCCGGAAGCGGTAGCCACACGCATCGCACGCCCGGTCGCCACGCCACGCGGAGCTGCCGAAGCGAAGCCATCGCGCGGCGTCGCGGAGGGTGTCGCTGCCGTGACCCATGACGAGCCACGCTCCGAAGATCGAGATGCCTCCCGCGGCCCAGCCGCCGGCTACGACGGCTCCGGCCGCCACGGTCCCGGCGAGGCCGAGCTTGTTCCAGTTCTGCCGGCGGGAAGCGAGCTCGCGCCCGTACCTCCACCACGCCTCCTCCGTACGCTCGGCTCGACCCACTCTCACGATACCGAGGGGCCCGTGGCGCAGAAGCGCGATGTTGTCGGTCTGGGAGAGGAGCGTGGCCTTGTCGCGCGTGAGCTTCTCCAGCTCTTCGAGAGCTTCCCAGCGCTCTTCGATGGGAATCAGCGACCACCGTCGGCACGTCCGACACACCACCCAGAGGCGTCCTCGCCCCGGATCGAAGGCCAACCTACGCCCGAGCGGCGCATGCTCGAGCTCGTGATTCGGCTCGAAGGGCGTGGCGCAAACGAGGCAGCGGGTGTACACGTCCGTCTCCCGGAAGCTGGATACTTCGCCTACACGACAAGATACGAGCCGGATCCGAAGTATATTCTGCCATGCTTCTCGTCATCGACAATTACTACTCGTTCACGTTCAATCTGGTGCAGCTCCTCGGAGCGCTGGGCGCCGATCCCGTCGTCGTCCGCAACTACGAATGCACCAGCGCGGCGCTGGCGTAGCGGGAACCCGAACGCGTCGTGGTGTCGCCCGGGCCGTGCACTCCGGCGGAGGCCGGCGTCAGCATCGCCGCCTTCCAGACCCTCGGCCGCCGCGGCATTCCCATGCTCGGCGTCTGTCTCGGCCATCAGAGTCTGGGCGAGGCCTTCGGAGGTCGCACGGTTCGTGCGCGACGCGTGATGCACGGCAAGACCGGGCCGATACGCCATTCCGGGGAGGGACTCTTCGAGGGAATCCCGTCGCCCTTCCATGTCGCCCGGTACCACTCCCTGGTCACCGACGATTCGGCGCTTCCCGACGAGCTGGAGCCCGTGGCGTGGAGCAGCAATGGCGAAGACCGGGGGGAGATACAGGCCATGAAGCACCGGGAGCTGCCGTTGTGGGGGGTCCAGTTCCACCCCGAATCGATGTTCAGCGAGCATGGAGCCCGCCTCCTGGAGAACTTTCTCGACCTCGATTGAGGGTCCCTCTGACGGTCCCGTGTCCCCACCCGCGCGGAGTTGACCCTCACCGTCGGTTTCCGGTAGCTTCCCCTGCGTGAATTTTCCATTCCCGCACCGCCTCCTCGGCTACGGAACAGCGCCTTGAGCGGCCAGGTCCTCGGCATCGTCCCAGCCCGGCTCGCGTCGACTCGGCTCCCCAACAAGCCTCTCTACCCCCTCCTCGGAAAGCCCCTCATCGAGTGGGTGTGGCGCCGAGTCGAAAGCATGTCGATCCTCGACCACGCGGTCGTGGCCACCGACTCCACCGAGGTGGCCGACGTGTGCACGGCCCTCGGCGCACCTGTGGAGATGACCTCCGCCGATCATCCGTCGGGAACGGATCGGGTGGCAGAAGTCGCGAATCGACCCGAGTACGCCGGATTCGACTTCATCGCCAACGTCCAGGGCGACGAGCCTCTCCTGAAGGAGGCGCACCTCCAGAGCGCCGTGGAGTTGGTCCGGGAGGGAGGGTGGCAGGTGGGCACCTGCGCGACTCCGCTGCTCACCCACGAGGCGCGGAAGGATCCCTCGGTGGTGAAGGTGGCCCGGGCGGCGAGCGGCCGGGCCCTCTACTTTTCCCGGGCTCCCATCCCGTACCGGCGTGACGACAAACCCACCACCGAGGATCTGGAACGCGAGCCCTTCCTGCGCCACATCGGGCTCTACGCGTATACCCGGGCAGCCCTCAACGACTGGGTCGCCCTGGCACCCTCGCGCCTGGAGCAGCTCGAGCTTCTCGAGCAGCTGCGGCCTCTGGAAGCAGGACTCCGCATCGGCGTGGCCGTCGTCGGCGCCGCCGACCCCGGCGTGGACACACCAGCCGATGCCATCCGGATGGAATCGATCTTGAGCGAGACGACCTCACCAACTTTCGCATGACGGAACCGATGACCGACACGTCCCAACGACCCACCAAGTACATCTTCGTGACGGGCGGTGTTGTATCCTCCCTCGGGAAGGGCATCGCGGCGGCCTCCATCGGCCGGCTCCTGAAGGAACGGGGCCTCCGGGTCACCCTCCAAAAGTTCGACCCCTACATCAACGTCGATCCGGGCACGATGTCGCCCTACCAGCATGGGGAGGTCTTCGTCACCGACGACGGTGCAGAGACCGATCTGGATCTGGGTCACTATGAGCGCTTCATCGACGAATCGCTCTCCCAGGACAACAACATCACCACGGGCCGCATCTACCAGACGGTCATCGACAAGGAGCGCCGCGGAGACTACCTGGGCTCCACCGTCCAGGTCATTCCCCACATCACCGACGAGATCAAGGCCGCCATCAGCCGTCTCGCCGAGGACAACGACGTGGTGATCACGGAGATCGGGGGCACGGTGGCTGACATCGAGTCGTTGCCGTTCCTCGAGGCCATCCGGCAGTTCAGGGTCGACGTGGGCAAGGAGAACGCCATCGTCGTCCACCTGACCCTGGTGCCCTACCTGGCGGCGGCGGGGGAGCTCAAGACCAAGCCCACGCAGCACTCGGTCCGCGAGCTCATGGAGATCGGAATCCAGCCGCAGGTTCTCATCTGCAGGGCCGAGCAGCCGCTCTCCAAGGAGATCAAACGCAAGATCGCCCTGTTCACCAACGTCGATCACGACGCGGTTCTGGAGTCCCAGGACCTCTCCACCATCTACGAGGTCCCCCTGAGCCTGAAGCGGCAGAAGGCGGACGACGTGGTGCTGGCCCGCCTCGGCCTCAGCGGCCTGCCCCAGCCCGACCTGAGCGATTGGACCGACATGGTGCGTCGCGTCCAGCATCCGGCTTCGGGAGAGGCGAGGATCGCGGTGGTGGGCAAGTACACCGAACTCGTCGACTCGTACAAATCGGTGCAGGAGGCCCTCATCCACGGGGGGATCGCCAACGACGTGAAGGTGCACATCGAGTGGCTGCTGTCCGAGACCTTCGAGAGCGGGGAGGCCATCGAGCGCCTGGACGCCTTCGACGGCATTCTGATCCCCGGCGGCTTCGGATCCCGCGGCATCGAAGGCATGTGCCACGCCATCCGCTGGGCACGGGAGCACCACCGGCCGTTCTTCGGGATCTGTCTGGGCCTCCAGTGCGCGGTCATCGAGTTCGCCCGCAACGTCTGCGGCCTGGAAGGCGCCCACTCCGCCCCATTTGCCGACGACGCGCCCCACCCGGTCATCGCGCTCCTCTACTCGCAACTCAACGTGACGAAGACGGGCGGCACCATGAGGCTCGGTGCGTACCCGTGTGCGCTCTCGGAGGGCAGCCACGCGCGGCGGATCTACGGAGTACCCGAGATCTCCGAGCGGCACCGCCACCGCTTCGAGGTGAACAACGAGTATCGGGACGTGCTCTCCGAGAAGGGATTGACCATCAGCGGCACGTCGCCCGACGGAGGGCTCGTGCCGATGAGCGCGATCACCGACCACCCGCGGGCGGGG